>NZ_LGYY01000071.1:0-8667 GCF_001308045.1 Shewanella sp. Sh95 | reverse complement strand
TAGGATATTGGCTTCGCGCATCTTGTTGTCCAAGTGTAGTTTTTAGCGAAACCATTTGATCATGCAACAAGATGCGCTTCCACCCTAATTTGATGATTTATTTGTAAATCATCAGGGGATTCTTCAGTGCGATGCTTGCTCGTATCTACTCATGTTATTTGCCTCTTTTGACTTCGCTAAAAATCAAAGATGCATTTAACATGGGTAGGTATACAGGCAAAGCCTCAAATGATGATAACCACCTACTGAAGTAGGTGGTTTTGGGCTAAAAATAAAAAAGGCGCACTTGGCGCCTTTCGTTAATTAATCATGCCATTAAGACAAGCAATTATTCCCATTCGATGGTTGCGGGTGGCTTACCTGAAATATCGTAAACCACGCGGGAGATACCGTCGATTTCGTTGATGATGCGGTTTGATACGCGGCCAAGGAAATCATATGGCAAATGTGCCCAATGCGCGGTCATAAAGTCGATGGTTTCAACGGCGCGCAGTGACACCACCCAATCGTATTTACGGCCATCGCCCATCACACCCACAGAGCGAACCGGTAAGAACACAGTAAATGCTTGGCTGACTTTGTTATAAAGATCAGCTTTGTGCAGTTCTTCGATGAAAATCGCATCAGCGCGGCGCAGCAAATCACAGTATTCTTTCTTCACTTCGCCAAGTACTCGTACGCCTAAGCCTGGGCCAGGGAACGGGTGGCGGTAAAGCATGTTGTATGGCAGACCTAACTCGAGACCAATCTTACGCACTTCGTCTTTAAAGAGTTCACGCAGTGGCTCAACTAGACCTAGCTCCATATCATCTGGCAAACCGCCAACGTTATGGTGCGATTTGATCACGTGTGCTTTACCAGTTGCGCTACCTGCAGATTCAATCACGTCTGGATAGATAGTGCCTTGGGCTAACCATTTCGCGTTAACGCATTTCTTGGCTTCTTCGTCGAAAATTTCAACGAATACACGGCCGATAATTTTACGTTTCGCTTCTGGATCGGCTTCGCCTTTCAGCGCGTCAAGGAAGCGGTTTTCCGCATCCACATGGACAATATTGAGACCGAAGTGGTCGCCAAACATTTCCATCACTTGCTTGGCTTCGTTCAAACGCAATAGACCGTTATCGACGAATACGCAGGTCAGCTTCTTACCAATTGCGCGGTGCAGCAGCATGGCCACGACAGATGAATCCACACCACCAGACAGGCCTAAAATCACTTCATCATCGCCAACTTGCTTTTTCAAGCGCTCGATAGCGTCTTCGATGATTGAAGAAGGTTTCCAGTTGGCCGCACAACCACAGATATCTAAGGCAAAGTGCGACAGCATACGCATACCTTGACGGGTATGGGTTACTTCAGGGTGGAACTGCACGCCATAGAAACGTTTTTCCTCACAAGACATGGCCGCAAATGGGCAAGTATCGGTTTTAGCTACGGCCACAAAGCCTTCTGGGATCGCCGACACTTTATCGCCATGGCTCATCCATACATCCAGCAGAGACTTGCCATCGCTGCTAACGGCATCTTCAATACCTTTAAACAGGGCAGATTCGGCAAGCATTTCAATTTGGGCATAACCAAATTCGCCTTCACCCACGCCTTGGATCACTTTACCGCCAAGCTGTTCAGACATGGTTTGCATGCCATAGCAAATACCAAGAACAGGTACGCCAGCATTGAACACATATTCAGGTGCGCGGGGAGAGTTATCCGCAGTCACGCTTTCTGGGCCGCCCGCGAGGATAATGCCGTTCGGGGCAAACTCACGAATTTGGGCTTCTGTCACATCCCATGCCCATAACTCACAGTAAACACCAATTTCACGGATACGACGGGCAATCAGTTGGGTGTACTGAGATCCAAAATCGAGGATCAGTATCTTATGCTCATGAATATCGCTCATGGATAACCTTTATTTCATCTATTGTTTTAACTTAGCTCAAGACGAGAGGTGCAATCTTGAGGGCATACGGATCTTAATACCGGGGCGGCTAACTGCCGCCCCGGTATTACAAACGCTTAAGAACCTGAACGATAGTTCGGCGCTTCTTTGGTGATAGTCACATCGTGCACGTGGGACTCGCCCATGCCCGCTGAAGTAACTTTCACAAACTGGGCTTTTTCATTCAGCTCTTGGATAGTGGCACAGCCTGTTAAGCCCATGCATGAACGTAAACCACCCATATGCTGATGGATGATTTCCTTCAACTTACCTTTGTAAGGTACACGGCCTTCAATGCCTTCTGGCACAAGCTTATCGGCAGCATTGTCAGATTGGAAATAACGATCGGAAGAACCTTGAGACATGGCGCCTAGTGAACCCATACCGCGATATGACTTATAGGCGCGGCCTTGATAAAGCTCGGTTTCACCCGGCGCTTCATCAGTACCTGCGAACATTGAGCCCGCCATAATGCATGACGCACCCGCCGCTAACGCTTTGGCTAAGTCGCCAGAGAAACGTACACCGCCGTCGGCGATAACAGGGATACCTAATCCTTTTACGGCTTCGGCCGCATCAGAAACCGCAGTAATTTGTGGCACGCCCACACCTGTCACGATACGTGTGGTACAGATAGAACCTGGGCCAATACCGACTTTAACTGCGTTAACGCCGGCTTCAACTAGGGCCAATGCGCCTTCAGCTGTCGCCACGTTACCACCAATAATTTGTAAATCTGGGTATTTAGCGCGGGTTTCACGGATACGTTGAAGTACACCTTCAGAGTGGCCGTGGGAAGAGTCAATCAGCAGCACGTCAACGCCGGCTTTCACCAGCGCATCGACACGCTCTTCGTTACCCGCACCCGCACCCACAGCGGCGCCCACACGTAAACGACCTAACTCATCTTTACAGGCGTTAGGTTTACGCTCGGCTTTCTCGAAGTCTTTAACTGTGATTAAGCCTTTCAGCTTAAAGTTATCATCAACAACTAACACTTTTTCGATACGGTGAGAGTGCATTAATTTTTGCACTTCATCTAACTTAGTGCCTTCGGCAACCGTGACTAAACGCGCTTTAGGCGTCATCACTTCTTCTACAGTTTTGCTCCAGTCAGTCACGAAACGTACGTCACGGCCAGTGATAATACCCACCAATTCGTTGGCTTCGTTGACCACAGGGTAACCCGCAAAACCATTCTTAGCGGTCAGTACTTTTAAATCAGCCAGCGTGGTTGAAGGTGTTACCGTCACAGGTTGTTGAACTACGCCTGCCTCGTAAATTTTTACTTTACGAACTTCTTCGGCCTGCTTTTCTATGCTCATGTTTTTATGAATAAAACCTAAGCCACCTTCCTGTGCCATGGCGATCGCAAGGCGCGCTTCGGTCACAGTGTCCATAGCGGCAGACACAAGCGGAATATTCAGTTCAATGGTATTGGTCAGGCGAGTTTTAAGAATGGCGGTATTTGGGAGTACAGTAGAATGCGCAGGAACAAGTAACACATCGTCAAAAGTTAGCGCTTCTTTAATTAAACGTAGCATAGGCAACATCTCCCCAGTTGAGTAGGATTTTAGAGGTGAAATATTGCGGCGGGATTATACCTTGCATCTAGGGGGCGGTAAATGGAAAATAGTGAAAAAATCCCATTTGCGCGAGAAAACACATGCAAGTCCCTAAAAATAATATTTATACCGTCTCACGCCTCAATGGTGAAGTCAGACAAATTCTTGAGGGGCAACTGGGTAAGATCTGGCTAAATGGGGAAATTTCCAACTTTTCAGCCCCCAGTTCAGGCCATTGGTATTTAACCCTTAAAGATCATTATTCACAAATTCGCTGCGCCATGTTTAAGGGGCGCAACCAAAGCGTGAGCTTTAAACCCGTGAATGGCCAGCAGGTGATCGTAAAAGGTGCGATTAGCGTTTACGAGCCGCGGGGCGACTATCAATTATTGATAGAATCAATGCTCCCCGCTGGGGATGGTTTACTCGCGCAGCAATTTGAAGCGTTGAAAATGAAGCTCGCCGCGCAGGGATTATTTGCCGCCGACACTAAACGTCAGTTACCGAAAAATATTCAACGCATCGGGGTCATCACCTCCCCCACGGGCGCGGCGATCCGTGATGTCTTGCATGTGCTTGCCCGCCGTGACCCATCGATTGAAGTGATTATTTATCCGACACAAGTACAGGGTGAAAATGCGGATATGAATATCTGCCAAGCGATAAATATCGCCAATCAACGGCTTGAGGTGGATGTATTACTACTTACCCGCGGCGGTGGCTCGTTAGAAGATTTATGGTGTTTTAACAGCGAAGCGCTCGCCCATACCATTTATAACAGCGCACTGCCCATCGTGAGTGCCGTGGGCCATGAAGTCGATACCACAATAAGCGACTATGTCGCCGATGTGCGTGCCCCCACGCCCTCAGCAGGCGCAGAGCTGCTCTCACAGGACAGTGACAATAAAAGCCAACGTTTAGCCACAGTACTTGCCCGCCTTAAACAAAGCGCAAGCCACTATCAACTCAAGCAAGAGAGACGCTTAAGTTTGCTCGAGCACAGACTGCAACGCTTAGACCCTAAACGCACCTTACAGCAATTTGAGCAGCGTTTCGATGAGATGCAATTACGGCTCGAAGCCGCACTTTCTAACAAACTGCATGGCTTAAGTCGCCGTCAGCAGCAACTGGCAAGTCGCCTCGAGCAACAATCACCAAAACATAAACTCGCACTTGAGGCCAATCGTTTGAGCTATTTAGCAACGCGTTTGCAGGACGCAATGCAAGATACCCTCAATCAAAGCGAGCAGCGAATTAAATATGCCGCCCATCAGCTTGAAACCGTCAGCCCATTAGCCACCTTAAGTCGCGGCTACAGCATCACAACTGACAAAAACGGTGAAGTTATCACATCAGCAAGTCAAATCAGTCTTGGTGATACGATTACAACCCAACTGTCCAACGAGCGTCTAATGTCTACCGTTACTCGTCTCCCGTAATATTAGGCCTTTATTAGTTTGCAATTTATTGCGGAATATGTGACACAAAGTGGTAGGCCTTCTGCAATTTACTCTACAAGCATTAGATGCCGTTCACTCATGAAGTGCTGCCAATAAACTAAAGATTTAGTTTATTGGCTAAAAATATTATCATTATATCAGCGACTTGCTGTCACTTGATTCCTTTTTAAACATATTAACTAATGACTTTAAATTTTTATGCTGTGAATATTTTTTTGAATAAAGACATATTGGTCCAAGAACATTGTTTCTAGTTGGACCATGACATACTTCTAAATTAGCATTATTACTAATCATAATGTTCGGTAGCAGTCCAATACCAACACCAGACTCAATCAAACGCTCAGCAAAATCTGGCGTATCAATAATTAACTTACGCTTAAACTCTTTGTTTCGATTTAAAGCTGATGATAAATCATGCCAATGGTCCCAGACTTTTGAATGAACGAGTGTTGGACAGGGGATATCAAACTGTTCATTAACTTTTTTAGCCCAACTAAACTTCAATACATCAATAACACCCTCATTAATATATCTAGAATGACTATCAAATAACCCTTCAGTAATCACTATGTCAGCTTCTTCCTTATCCAGCCAACTTTTTATAGCTGTCAACTCGCCAGTTTTAATATGAAATAAATTATTGTTTATCAACTCATCTGTCAAATAAGGTGCAACATACTTTGTGTAAAGCCTAGGTTGAGTAACAATTACTATTGGTTCTTCTTCAAAAAAATATTCTACAACACTATCAAACTCTTTATAACTATTGACTATTTTTTCTGCAACCAAATACAGCTTCTCACCTTCTTTAGACAGTGAAACGCGGCCTTGCTTTCTAATAAATAGTATTGTATCAAGATCTTTTTCTAATTTTATTATTTGTCCACTTATATTAGGCTGCGTTGTCTCCAATATCTCCGCAGCCCGTGAAAAGCTGGAATATTTTGCTGAAAAATAGAAAGCATGAACAGTGCCACTGCTAATCATAGATTAAAAACCTTGATTTAAAATAATGACAATATAGTCAAAAACCTACTTCTGCCCAACAAAAATATCACAACACGTGTCAAAAGTAACAAATATCAAAATATGGTGAACTAGATCTACCACTAAAAATAGAAGCCAAAGTTTATATTAACTCTTTTATCCCAATCATCACCCACTTCAGGTAAACCTATGTGATCATTATTGGCGGTAGAGAAGGTCATATTTTTACCCATAATAAAGTCGATCATTGTGTAGGTAGGACCTGCAGAAATCGCCATACCAGTGACGTTTTGCATACTGTTATCGTAACTATCATCATCAACATCTGGCGTCATTAAACCAAAGTCGTTGTAGAACTTAATGCTACCCCAATCTGTGTTCACGGTTTTGGCAATGTTGATGTTATAGGCTTGGCCCTTAGAAGCAATTTCATACTGCCAGCTTACTACTGACACGCCAATTTTATTAGAGTCGATAGCATCTGCAGCATCGTATTCATATTGCATGGCTTGCATTTGTAAATTCCAGCCTTTGTAGCTGCTGTCTAAATGCAATGCTACAGCATAGCGATCGCCATTGTTGCCCGTCTCGCTGTTGTAGATTTGGCCATACTGCACAGAGCCACCAAAGGTAGTCGAGCCGCCTTCGTATTCTGTTGTATAAGTTTGTCGCACGTTTAACTGGTTAGTCTCTTCATTGTGATACTCAGTGCCATTGATGGTACCGGTATACAAATCGGTCGAATAACGCTTGTTCTCGGTCGCACCATACTCAGCACTTTTATAAAAGGCTACATCTGTATGCCAACCTTGGTTTTCATAAACCACTTTAACACCTACGTCAGAGTCATCTTCAAACCCTAAGTAATATGGCAAACCAAACCACCAACTATTTGATATTAACTCTCGATTACCAAAAGGAACCTTATTAATACCAACTTGAACTTGCAGATCATCATTTACATCATAGAAACCATAACCATGTTTAATGAAATTCGTTTTTGATGACAGTCTATAATCTGCAGATATCCCCCAGTCCCCTATTTTTCCATTTAACGTTAAAGTTGCAACATCAAAATAAAAATCCCCCCCTTTATCTTTTGAAGCTTGGTCATAATCTCTATAAGCATAGATCGCTCTAACCGAACCGCCAAATTTAATTCCTTCATCTGGCGTATCCGCATAAATACTAAACGCAGACAATCCAACAATTACAGAAATAAACTTACATAATAACTTAATATTCATCAATTACTCCAAAAGACATTAAACTGAAAGAATTATATTATTCATGGAAAAATGAAATAGTTATACTAGGTCGACTTATAGCGTGCAAAGCATATATAAAATGCCTTGCACGACAACCATCATTTAGAAAGTAACAAAAATTATCTTGTACTGTAGGTTTTTAAAAATTTAACACCGTTATTTATATCAGGAGTGTAAATTCTATCTTTAGATACAAATGGAACATATTTACGGTATTCATGAAGAAATTCACTCGTACCATTTCCCATTTTTTGGCTATATTCTTTTGTTCTGATATCCATACCTTGTGTGGTATGCAACACCTCATAAGAGTAAATTTCATAAGCAATATCTGCAATTTTATCTAAGCGATTTGCAATTAAATTGACGTTACTAAAAGTTTCCTCAATACCAACAGATGTTGGTACGCCATAAATTGCAGCACTATTGGTCAGAGACATTGCTTCAGCATAAAGACCGGACATTGACTGTGCAATATTAGCAAAACCATCACCACCAACATTTTCCTTAGAAATTAAGTATGTTGTTAATTTTGTACGGTGACCGTCATCTAATTGGGTTGTACGCCAGGCTGAAATATGAATCACTTGAGCAAGCGCACGACTCAAAGACTCCAACTGCACTGCTAGCTGGGTATTATCAAAATTAGAACCTGAGTTTACAAAAACATTTTTTCCACCAACCCGTAAACCATTAACATAATCGCTATTGCTGTACCATAAATCATCTCTTGCATCTGTATGCACTATTGGATTATCTGTCGTATGGTTGATTGCGGTATTGAGTAACTCTTTTGCTTGGCGTAATTCTTCTTTCGCTGCTGCTAAGATTTGACCTGATGATCGAAAACTTAACGGGTCCTGTAAATTTCGCTTAGCATCAACACTCCAAAGATATGAACCTTTTAAATGAGATAAAATAGATTCTGCCGCTTCATGTCCCTGTGGCCACCCTTTTGTATCGACTGTATGCCATAGAAAAGGAGACACGTTACCATTTAACGCTTCTAAACTAGACGCAATTATCACAGATGATAGATCGAGCAGATGCTCCACTTTTTTCACTGCCGTAACCGATTGTGCTTCAGCTACATTACTATTTGAGAGAATTGAAATACCATCCATCCCAAATGGCTGATATTTTTTCAATCCAAGCTCTTTACGTACCTCAGCTGAAGAGCGACGCTTTCCTTGGTACATGACATCCCACTCACCCATTAAGGCTAAGCCCTGAAGAATCCCCTGATGATTTACAAATAAATCATCAAATTAGGGTGGAAGCGCATCTTGTTGCATGATCAAATGGTTTCGCCAAAAACTACACTTGGACAACAAGATGCGCGAAGCCAATATCCTACAACATTCTTTACACCAATACTGCCCAGAACTTCACCTAAAACGATTAAACAGCTTGATGCTGGCCTCTAAGGCACTGATTGA
>NZ_LGYY01000208.1:0-82144 GCF_001308045.1 Shewanella sp. Sh95 | reverse complement strand
GTACCAGTTGGGAGAGGCGCCACCTCAAGTCACAGGACTCACAGTGGACCAGCAGATCATTCTCGACGTGTTAGGCGAACGGTATCGGCAAATTTATTCCTAAATCAGGTGCGGAAAGTCGGTTTTACGGAAAATCGATGAAATATGCGCCTTTACCGTGTGCTCACTGATGCAAAGACGATGGGCAATTTCCTTATTTCTCGCGCCGCTGGAAACGAATTGAATGATGGTTCTTTCTCTAGAGGTAAGAGCTTGCAGCATGGCCACAGTGTCGGCAGGCATATCATGTTGTCCATCCAACTTTTGCACCACGCGACGAAACATCTTACTGAGCAAAGTTCTATCGTACCAAAGCTCATCGGCAACCATTTTACGCAATCCGGTCAACATCAAATCCATACGCTGGTCAGTAAACAGTAGTCCGCGTATGCCAAGCAGCATAGCTGACTCTTGATCTAAGGAATTGCGCTCAACTTGATACAGAGCCACAGGAATATGGGGGACAAGACGAGATGCCAGCAAAGGGATCCCTTTATTATCTAAGGCCGCACCTTTCTGGGCGATTAAACAAAAGCTGCGATGCCCTTTTTCTAAATCTAACTCTAACGCTGAGGCATGTTTAACGATCCGTGTTTTCAATCCGATAGATTCAGCAAGTATCGCTAAATGGCAAGGCGCCGCCACTTGATGTAAAAATACTAACTCATTGATAGTACCCAATTTACTCTTCTCCCTGAAAAGTATTTCATTATCTTTTTATCCGGCTTAATGAAATCTGCCTAAATCTCAGCGTACATCTCATTAACATAGCCCATTTTGACTAGTTACCGTATGAATGCCATCACCCAAATGTACTAATAACCTCTATTTATATGTAGTAAATTCGACTAAGTTCCTAAATAGTATTTAATTGCTAGCAATTAATACTAAATGAGATGGAGATCACATTCATCTTTATACCTTAGTCTATGAAAACATCAATCGAAAGTTTAAACAAAAAATTAACACCTTAAGATGACATTTTTGGGAATAACAATCCCCTTTGAATCTAATTCAAAGGGGATTGGATGTTCTCAGACTACGATTAGGCTTGAGTCAGGAGTTTAGTGATTTGCTTATCCTGCACACGGGATAAACTGAGTAGCGCCACGATGGCCCCAATTAAGGCTAAAAACATATCCGATTGGGTATCCCACACGTAACCTTGTGTGCCTAAGAATGCCTCAGCACCTTCGCCCGTTGCAGCGGCCACCCACCACTCAATAAGCTCATAAAAGGCACTAAACGCGAGCACAAAACAAGTGACCAAAAAAGCGCACCAAGCGCCGGGTTTGACGGCTTGATTGCGTAACATAATCTCACGGGCCAACATGGCAGGAATAAAGCCTTGAGCGAAATGCCCGACCTTGTCGTAATTGTTACGTTCACTACCCATCCATTGGGCAATGGTGTCAAATAATGGCACTTCAGCATAGGTATAGTGCGCACCGACAAACAGCACACAGCAATGTACAAGTACTAAAAAATACACTATTGGGGTTAGCTCAAAGCGTTTGCGGGTAAAAAATAATAGCGGAACCGCCACTAATGCAGGTAAAGCTTCAAGCCACCAAGTGAAAGTATCAGCAGGTTTTATCGCCGACCAGACTAATACTGAGAGGTAAATACCGCACCAAGCGATTTTATTATTCAATGTTTCTTCCTCTTATGCGATATTGTTCTAATTTTAGAATATTAACTTTAGCCATCTAGCCCTCCACAGTGAGCAAAAAAAGTGCTACTTTGATGAGCCAAGGTTGTCAGCATAACATACAAGAACCACTTCAATTAATTAGAGGGTACCCATATCATGGCGAAACATTCGCTTGACAAGGATAAGATCAAAATCCTGTTGTTGGAAGGCGTCCACCAATCTGCGGTAGATGTGTTTGAACGCGCGGGATACACCAATATTGAGTATCACAAAGCCTCGTTAGGTGATGAAGCCCTGCACGAATCCATCAAAGATGCTCATTTTGTTGGTATTCGTTCCCGTACCCAACTCACCGCCGATGTATTAAAACGTGCCGAAAAATTAATTGCGATTGGTTGTTTCTGTATCGGCACTAACCAAGTGGATCTAGCGACCGCCGAATCCCTCGGTATCCCCGTTTTTAACGCACCATTCTCTAATACCCGCAGCGTAGCTGAACTGGTATTAGGCGAAATTATTATGCTGATGCGCGGTATTCCTGAACGTAACGCTATCGCCCATCGTGGTGGTTGGATGAAAACTGCCGCAGGCAGTTACGAAGTCCGTGGCAAAACTTTAGGCGTGATAGGCTATGGCCATATTGGAACTCAGCTGGGGATCCTGGCAGAAACCTTAGGCATGCGTGTGGTGTTCTTCGATATCGAAGACAAATTGCCATTGGGTAATGCCCAGCAAATCCATTCAATGGAGCAATTGCTGGCACAGTCCGATGTAGTAAGCTTGCACGTGCCTGAAACGCCGCAAACCAAAGACATGATAAGTACTGCCGAATTCGCCGCTATGCGTAAAGGCAGCATCTTTATCAACGCTTCCCGCGGTACTGTGGTCGATATCGATGCGCTTACGGTTGCACTCAAAGAGCGTCACCTTGCGGGCGCGGCGATTGACGTTTTCCCCATTGAGCCACAATCGAATGATGATGAATTTATCAGCCCATTACGCGGTTTAGATAATGTGCTACTCACGCCACATGTGGGTGGTAGCACCGCCGAAGCACAGGAAAATATCGGTATCGAAGTGGCAGGCAAATTAGCCAAATACTCAGATAACGGTTCAACCGTATCTGCGGTTAACTTCCCTGAAGTGTCTCTGCCAATGCATAAAGGTACCTCTCGCCTACTGCATATCCACCAAAACCGTCCAGGCGTGCTGATCAAAATCAACAAAGCCTTCTCTGAAAAAGGCATTAACATTGCCGCTCAGTATCTGCAAACCACGGCAGAAATCGGTTATGTGGTAATGGAAGTCGACACCCACCAAGCAGAAGAAGCCTTGGTTGAGCTTAAAGCCATTGAAGGCACACTGCGTACTCGCGTGTTGTTCTAACGCCTAAACCGCTTAGGTTTGCCCCCATCTAAGGCGCACATTTCATTTAAGATATGTGCGCCTTATGCTTTTGAGGCCAGAGGAATTCCGCTACAATCAAGCCTCTTGCATCGCCTTCATTTTCAGGATCTCGCTATGACTATTGCAGTTTCGACACCCAATTGGGATCTGGACGCCTCCACGCCTCCACTTATGCTCGCCAACTTATCCCACCTAGGCCTTATCAAAGTGGTTGGCGAACAGGGCCGCAGTTTTATCCATGGCCAAGTGACCACAGATATCAGCTCACTTGAAGCCAACCAATGGCGCTGGGGCGCACATTGTGATCCTAAGGGAAAGATGCTGGCTAGCTTCCGCACCTTTGCCATCCGAGATGCGCTGTTGATGTTGATGCCAAAGGACACTATTGCAGTGGATCTGCCACAACTGCAAAAATATGCGGTATTTAGTAAGGCGACCCTGACCAATGCCTCTGATGAGTGGACATTACTCGGTGTGGCGGGTGAACAAGCTAAACAATTTGTCAGCCAACACTACGGTGAAGTCACTCAGGAACTCACTCTCATCGAGCATGGCGCCATTTTAAAAGATGCGGATCGATTTATATTGGTTCTACAACCACAAGCCGCAAGCGCCCTCATTGCCGAGCATACCGTATTTGATGCCAGTGCTTGGCAAGCATTAGAAATTGCTGCGGGTTACCCCAATCTAGCGCCAAGCCATGCTAATCAGTACGTACCGCAGATGTGTAACCTACAGGCTATTAACGGCATTAGCTTTAACAAAGGCTGCTACATGGGTCAAGAAACTGTGGCGCGGATGAAATACCGTGGTGGTAACAAGCGTGCGCTCTATATTCTTCAAGGCACCACTTCCTTAAATATCAATTTGGAAACGGGTATCGAGATAGAATTGGAAGACGGTTATCGCAAGGGTGGACAAATCATTGAATTTGTTCAACGTGGTAATCAAGTGCTGCTCACCGCAGTGCTCGCCAACGATACCGAGAGTGACGCCAAACTGCGTTTCGCTGATGACGAGCAATCTAGCTTACATATTCAAGCATTGCCCTACTCGCTCGAAGACTAGTTTCTCGCTGATAAGCGAATCGTATTGAAAAAGGCGCCCTAGGCGCCTTTTGCTTTTAATGCTCGAAATAAGTATCTCGAATCGCCACCACCTCGGGCAGAATTTGCTTAAATTCGGCCACCAGCTTAGGGTCAAAGTGTTGCCCTGCTTGGCTTTCGAGTAACTCGAGCGTGGCCTCTATTGTCCAAGGCTCCTTGTAAGGACGGCGCGAAGTCAGCGCGTCAAAGACGTCCGCTATCGCCACAATCCGACCTTCGATCGGAATATTTTCCCCAGACAAGCCATTAGGATAACCCGAACCATCCCATTTCTCATGGTGGGTTAAGGCGATACGCCGCGCCATTTGCAGCAGTGGGTCGCCATGCTCACCAATGATCTCAGCACCAATGGCGGCATGTTGCTGCATGATTTTCCACTCTTCGGCATCGAGCTTACCCGGCTTTTTCAGTACCGCATCGGGCGTGCCGATTTTGCCAATGTCATGCATAGGCGCCGCGTTATACAACAACTCACAGAAGGTACTCGGTAAACCTAGTTTGATAGCGAGCAGCCGCGCATAATGGCTCATACGCACAACGTGCAGACCCGTTTCATTGTCTTTGTATTCGGCGGCGCGACCTAAACGGCGAATGATTTCAAAGCGGGTTTCTTCTAACTCTTGGGTACGTTCTTTAACTTGTTGCTCTAGCAAGCGTTTTTGATCGTACAGCGCGAGATGAGTTTTGACTCGCGCCTTCACCACGGGAGCGCTGACTGGTTTGGTAATGTAGTCAACCGCACCTAAGGCAAAGCCCTGTGCTTCATCGGCAACCTCAGATAATGCCGTCACAAAAATCACAGGAATGTGGCAAGTTAAGGGCTCCTGTTTAAGCTGCTTACAGACTTCATAACCATTCATGCCGGGCATCATGACATCGAGTAAAATTAAATCAGGCAGTGTTTTGGCTACAAGGGCTAGCGCCCTTGGTCCATCAATCGCGACTTTGACCTTATAGTCATCACCGAGTATGCCCACCAAAATATCGATATTTTCTGGAGTATCATCGACGACTAATATTGTTGCCTTATCCATCAACACATTCACCTTTCCAGTGGCTTTATCAATGATCAATATTGCGCATAATTGACCGTTTTACGTTAAGTCTACAAGTACTTCATCAATCAACTCGACGGCCTCATCGAATTGATATTGATTAATCATCGTTAGCGCTGGACTCAACTGCTGCCATAACTGAGCACTCACTTGCGGTTTAAGTGCATCCATTTGGACGACTGCATCGGAATCCGCTTCTTCTAAACTTTGGCGTAATCGCGTTAAGGCCTCAATGAGGGCTTCTGGTGGTAAATGCTCCGCCGTCGGCCCACTAGATTCTTCAAACTCAGGTTTAACTTTTTCAATTGCTTGGCAAATCGATGCCACTAACGTTTGGATTTGGTCCAACTCCGCTTGGAACTCAGTATTTTCACTTAAGTGAAGTTCCAATTGCCGAGCCAATTCCGCAAGCGTTGTGGAACTTAAATTGCCCGCAAGTCCCTTAAGCGTATGGGCCATTCGCACCGCATCCTCACGTTTATTGCTGGCAACGGCCTTGTTGATTTGCTCGACAACATTACGTTGGCTAGTCACAAAACGATCAAAGATCCTTTGGTAAAGGCGCGTGGAGTTTTGCACTAGCTGCAAGCCTCTATCAATATCAAGCTCGGGGTGTTCAGGCCATTTCACGACAGAATCAACATCAATATTCACAGGCTTGGGTGAATCATTAATAAGCTCTTGAGGCGGTAACGGTGCACCTAAATATTTTAGGAGGGTTTGATACAGTAAGTTAACCTCTATCGGCTTGGCGATATGATCATTCATTCCCGCTCTTAAACACATTTCCTTGTCGCCAGCCATGGCATTGGCGGTCATTGCTATCACAGGTAATTGTGCTAACTCGGGCCTTTGTCTCAGTGCTTTTGTTGCCTGATAACCATCCATCACTGGCATTTGACAATCCATCAATACCAAATCAAAGCTCTGCTGAGCTAACTTATCCAACGCAATTTGGCCGTTGGTGGCAATGGATAAAATAATCCCCGCTTGCTCTAAAAATTCGGTCGCCACCTCAAGGTTCATTTCGTTATCTTCGACTAACAGAATACGCTTACCTTTAAGGGGCAATAATAACTCAGGCGCAATACTGTCTTGATGACGCCTGACGGGTAGGAACCCTGCGCGACCAAGTGCGTTCATAATGCCATCAAGCAATCTTGATGCACTGATAGGTTTGCTGATGTAGCCCGCTAACCCAAGTTGCTCGATTTGGGTCAAGAAATCTTGATTCGCATGGGCTGATACCATCAAGATACGCGGCGCTTTTTTTGCCCGTTGCAGGATTTGTTTTGCGGTTTCGAGCCCATCAAGATGTGGCATTTTCCAATCAATCAATGCCACAGCATAATCCTGCTGACTGCACCGCATCACCGCCTCGTCGCCAGAACGCACGGTATCCACTTGAAAGCCCATGCTCTCTAGAGTGGTTCGCATAATGTCCCTTGCGGTGGCATTGTCGTCGACAACTAATACTGGCATACCTTCAAGCTCTTGACCTACGATGAGCTTTTGTCCACTGGAGATGCGCAATTTAACGGTAAAAAAGAAAGTACTGCCATGGCCTTGCTGGCTTTCGACCCCGATACTTCCCCCCATTAATTCGACCAGTTGTTTACAAATCGCCAGCCCTAATCCTGTACCACCATATTTACGGGTAGTAGACGTGTCTGCTTGCGTAAACGACTTAAACAGTTTGGCTTGTTGTTCATGGGTTAACCCAATGCCACTGTCACGCACACTACAACGTAATATGACATCATCGTTTTGCTGCTCGACCAAGCTGAGGGACAGTAATACCTCTCCTCTTTCGGTAAATTTGATCGCATTATTCATTAGGTTGATCAGCACTTGCCCCAACCGCAACGGATCGCCAAGCAGATAACGTGGAACATTGGGTGCGACAGCAAACAGCAATTCAATCTGCTTTTGAGCCGCCCTTTCGGAGAAGATATCGCTCAAATCTTCAAGCATGGTATCGAGTTGAAAAGGCACATTTTCGATATCAAGCTTGCCAGCTTCAATCTTAGAAAAATCAAGGATATCGTTAATGATTGATAATAAAGATTGCGATGCGCGCTCAATTTTTTCGAGATAATTTTTCTGTTTTTTGTCTAGATCAGTCTGTAAGCAAAGTTGCGACATCCCGATAATGGCATTCATTGGCGTGCGGATTTCATGGGACATATTCGCGAGGAAGTCGCCTTTTGCCTTACTGGCGGCATCAGCCTCTTCCTTGGCAACAAGCAATTGTTCTGAAAGCAGTTTTAACTCAGTCATATCGACCATGCTTACCACAGCTGACTCAAATTGGTTCTGGCTGTCCAATAAGCTTGAAACGTTAACTGTCATCCATAAATGCTCACCGGAGGGACGAATAAAGCTTCTTTCCCCTCGATAGTGATCAACTTTACCTTCTACAAGTTCCTTAAACTGCGCTTTTGCAACTTCTTTATCCTGTGCACTCAAGACATCAAAAATCGGCGTACTACGTAATTCATTACGGCTCAGCCCCATATCCTCACAGAATTGATCATTACAATCGAGGATAAGTCCTTTGATATCGACATTCACGATACCAATGGTTGCCCCATCAAATAAGGCCTTAAAGTGCGCCTCACTGACCGCAAGTTCTTCTTCAATAGACTTGCGTTCAGTCACATCCATCACATAGCCATTCCAGATAATGGCGCCATCATCGGCATAATGACCACTGGCTCCGGCTTCCATCCAGCGAATGCCACCATTAGGATGACGATAGCGGAACTCGCGGATCCAGCTTAATTTATCGTCACTCATTCCCTCAAGCGCACGTATAACTTCTGGTCGTTCCTCATCAAAAATCCGCTCAGCAATAATATTAAAGTTACTGAGTAAATCTTCGCGGTGTAAGCCCAACATGTGAAATGCTGCGCCAGAAAGGAAGGTAAAACGGCGATCGCTAGGAGAAACCCAGCGCAATTGATACACAGTACAAGGAATAGACTCAGTGATATTAGTTAATTGCAACCTTGAGGCTTCAAGCTCGACGATGGCTAACTTACTCTTGGTTATATCGTCAATACTGCCGTCAAACCATAGGGGAAAACCCTCTTCGGTATAACTCGCCTTGCCCTTTTCATGCACCCAACGGATGCTACCGTCACGGTGGCGAATACGATATTCCACCTCAAAGGTTTCCTGCTGCGCGAGGGCTCTATCAATATGCTGATGACACAGCTCGCGATCTTCTTCCAAAATCAATGAAGCAAAGCTGCGTTGACGATTCTCAATAAACTGGCTCGCGGCATAACCGGTAATATCGGCAATATTGTCACTGACATATTCCATCACCCACTCCTCGCCGATGCGAGTGCGGTAGACAGCCCCTGGAATATTGGTCACCAAACCACGGAAGCGAACTTCACTATCACGGATTTTTTGTTCAACCGCTATTTTTTGGGTCATATCACGGATCGATGCAGCCACTTGGCGACGACCATCGAAATCACTCGGTAAAATACTTAAGGCGATTTCGGCAACAAACTCATCCCCATCAGACTTAAGCGCCCGCACATGGCGTGCATTTGCCATCGGCCCATCACGCCCCTCACGTAGAAACTGTAATCTTTCTTTGGCATGGGGACTCCTTAAATCTTCGGGTAGCAAAGCTTCAATTTGTAATCCCAACATAGCTTTTGCGTCATAACCAAACAGCTGCTGACAGCGACTATTGCTAAATACTATTTGGCCACTTTGATCGACAATCAACATGGCCTCAGGTGCGGCCTCAAGTACAGCGCTAGACCAAGCAGCGGCGGAAAATTGCTCTGTCACATCGGTAAATAGCATCTCCACCGACATTAACTCGCCAGTATCTGACACTAAAGGCTGCATAAAAACATCGAGCCGCCTTGACTGGCCTTTTGAATCGATGAGTTCAACTTGATGTGAAGGGACGTTCTGCCCTTTGAGTGCCAGATCGGTGTATTCCCAGTTTTTCTCATTAAGGGGGTTGGCCGAAAACAATCTTTGATATTTGCGCTTAAGTAATTCGGGCGGTATGCCCAATACTTTGGTCACCCCTTCACTGACCTGTGCAAGTTGTCCGTCAGGATCAAGTGAGCAATAAAAGGATTTATCGCTCATACCGTCGATCAAGCGAGCGAAGCGGTTACCGCGGGTAATCTAAAATAGCTTGCTCACGCTGAGCAAGCAGATCTGCCATTTTGTTAAAGGTTTCACTTAAGGTCACTATCTCGCTAATCGCACCTTTAGGGATAACCAACTGCTGTGTTTTACCTTGACCGAAAGCCAAAATGCCGGATTCAAGGGTTTCCAGTGGACGAGTTAACCGTTTAGCGGCGATATAGCAGGTCAATAACAGCAGTAAGGTTAATAAACTTAAGTTGAGGACAACTGAGGAAATATCGTCCAGTAGCGAGGTAAATAACTCCTGCTGTGGCACCATAACAACCACGTGCCATTTTAACTTTGCCACTTCTGCAATGCTGGCAAGATAAACTGTACCAGTATCATCAACAAAACTGGCTTGCCCAGTCAGCCCATCTTCCAGCAAAGCGCCAAAGGCATTATTTTTGTGATTTCCTTTATCCAGCCATTCCGAAACTGATGTGGCTAAAACCTTTTCTTTATCCCCATGAAAGATAAGCCGACCTTGCTCATCTAATATCATCAGCCGATTAGGGGCTATCCCTAGTTGCTCAGGTAATCTATCTAAAGCCAAATCAACGGTTGTAACCCCAAAATAATTCGGCTGCACTCCAAAAGGAACCGCATAAGTAATCATTAAAGTATTACCAGCACCCTCGTCGAAATAGGCTTTTGACCAATAACCTTCGACCTTATTGATGGCTTGCGTCCACCAATCCCAAGTCCCATCGGTATAATCGTACCCCTCGGCGCCAATATCTAAATAATGGAAACTATTACCACTGCGGTATACATAGGGAGAAAAAAGTTTTTTATTGAGAAAAGTGCCCGGTTTAAAGGCAACGGCAGAACCATAAAAATCGGGGTTACGCTCGAGGCGATTAGTTAAGACTTTTTGCAGCTTATCAGAATCGTTAATATCATTCTTGTCAGCCAAAAAACCAATAAAATCAGCAAGCCCTTGAGTATTTGTTTGAGCGTGTTCGAGTAATAATTGCAATCGAGAGGCTGAATGTGCCGACTGTTGAGCTAAATGATCGTAAAGCCGCTTTTCAAGGGAAAGATAATTAAACCATGAAGTAATCCCATAAACGGCCGCCATGATAAGAATCAAAGGCAGCGCAATATGGGATAAAATTTTGCTGCGGAAAGTACGAAGTTTACTTTTATCCATGGCGTCGCCTCAAAGCCCCCGTTTTAAGTCTCCCCCCTTTTTGGGGTAGCTCTTATAAAGTAAACGAAGAACGCTGTGGCGACAATCTCAAAGTTAAAATAATGTGAACTAATATATTGTTTTCACAACATTAATAAACAGGGTGTAGCGTACGGTTAGTGAATGTTCGAACAAAATAGCTTTGGGTTTCAGCAATGATAATGTGCCGCAATCCAATAATCGCAATCAAATTAGGTATGGCCATTAAGCCATTTACCGTATCAGCCAGTAACCAAATCACATCCAACTTGATAAAAGCCCCACCAGCAATCAGGCCTAAAAACAAGATTTGATAGGCACGCAGCCCGCGCTCGCCCACTAAGTAGTACCAGCAACGTTCACCATAGTAATGCCAGCCTAAAATGGTCGTAAACGCAAAGCAGACCAAGGCGATAGTGACTAAATACTGGCCGATGGCAGCCGATCCGCCTAAGCTAAACGCCGCACTGGTCATAGCCGCGCCCGCAGTGTCACCGCTCCATACCCCAGTGATGATGAGCACTAATCCCGTCATAGTGCAGATGATAATAGTATCGAAAAAGGTGCCCGTCATACTCACTAAGCCCTGCTCGACGGGCTCATTGGTTTTTGCCGCAGCCGCAGCAATGGGCGCACTACCTAAGCCTGACTCATTAGAAAATACCCCGCGGGCAATCCCCATTTGAATCGCTTGCGCCACGGTCGCCCCTAAAAATCCCCCCGCAGCCGATACTGGGGTAAAGGCCGACGCCACCACTAATTGCAACGCGGGTAGAATAGCATCGGCAAAAACCACTAAAATCCACACACAGGCCAACACATAACCAATTGACATCGCCGGTACTAACTTTTGCGCCACGTTGGAGATACGTTTGACACCACCTAAGGTGACAGCCGCCACCAGCAGGGTTAGCACCAGCGCGGTCGCCCATGTTGGTACATCAAAGGCGATAGTTAAGGCATCACTTATCGCATTCACTTGAGCAAAAGTCCCAATGCCGAAAAATGCAACCCCCACGCCAAACAGTGCAAATAACTTCGCCATCCAACGCAAACCGAGGCCACGCTCGATGTAATACATCGGGCCACCGGCAATCTGTCCACGCGCATCCGTAGTGCGGTATTTTACCGCCAACATACACTCGGCATACTTAGTCGCCATGCCAAAAAAGGCGGCAAGCCACATCCAAAATAACGCACCAGGACCGCCCATCTTAATCGCCGTTGCGACCCCAACAATATTGCCCGTACCTATGGTTGCAGACAATGCAGTACAAAGCGCGGCGAAGGACGATAGATCACCATGCCCCTTAGCGGGTTTGAACAATAGGCTAAGCGCCATTGGCAGACGAAATACTTGGATAAGCTTTAGTCGCACAGTGAGATAAATCCCTGTGCCAACTAACAAACAAAGAGTGATAGGACCCCAGACAATACCATTTAGGCTGCTGAGCAAGGCTTCAAAACTCATGATATTCCTCAATTATTAAACAACTAAATTAATAAAGGAGGAGGAAAAGAAATGGCTGTGACACAACGCTGTCAGCCTAAATAAATACCATCTCCCCAGCCAATAACGGCAGGAAAATAGTCCACAAAGACAAACGACAGGGACTGTGCAGTCATCCTCTCCTCTGTCCTTTTGCCTGAGCGTTTCGCGTCGCTTAACACACTGCGACACTTTCGCCTTCGGCGCCACCTATTATTGCAAGTTAATGCAATCGGTAGTCTCTCCAGAGGCTCGTCCAGTAACAGTCCACGCCTTGCGGCACCTGAAAGAGTGCTTTGTTTATGGAATGCTTCCAACAACAAAGTTGCCTCGTCGGTGTGGGGTTAATTCCCCACTCTCCTGCTACCTTCATCCGAACGGATTGTTAAAACGATAGCCAGCTATCGCTTAACAGGGCGCACAGCATGCAACAAACACCACAATAGCTCAAGCCCATTTGCTCACAGAAATGAGAGCCAAGCCGTTAATCGCAGAAAATTCAAACAGACTCAATCCTAAGTCTTAATCAATGTGAATTGATCTAACTTGCCCAAATATCGGTATCTATAGGATTGTAAAATGCTTTATCTTTAGCCTAACGCCTAGGTTGGCTAAATCCCAATTGGAAGAGATAGATGAAAGAAGTCGCCAAGCTTATCCAAGTAAGTAAAAGTTTTCGCGACGGCGAGCAGCGCCACACTGTACTGCAAGCGGTCGATTTAACTTTGCATCAAGGGGAGACTATCGCACTCACCGGCCCAAGTGGCAGCGGCAAAAGCACTTTACTGAATCTGATTGCGGGCTTTGAAACGGCAGACAGTGGCCAGATAGTGCTGAATCATCAATCCACCACCAAGTGGCAAGATAAGCAATGGAGTGAGTTTAGGCGTACCCATTTAGGCGTGGTATTCCAGCAATTTAATTTACTCACTCCGCTGAATGTTAAAAATAATATCGGCTTTTCCCTGCACCTTAACGGTGATAGCTGGAATCCTTGGTGCGATTATTTGGTAGAAAAGCTCGGGTTAGCGGCATTGTTAAACCGGCAGGTTGAAGCGCTTTCCGGCGGACAACAACAGCGGGTCGCGATAGCTAGGGCATTAGCCCACAATCCGAGTTTACTGCTGGCCGACGAACCCACGGGTAACTTAGATGACGAATCTGGTAAACAGGTGATGTCACTGCTATGCGAACTCGCCAAAGAGAGCCAAACCAGCATTTTGATGGTCACCCACAGCGAAGAGTGCGCCGCCTTTATGAACAAACGCTGGCATCTGTCCCACGCCGCAGTGTCGATCTCCGGCTAGCATGATGAATAACACACAGCTAGAACATAAAGCCAATCCATACCACCACTTAAGCAAGAGTGGACAATGGCTGCGTATCACTTGGGTA
Organism: Shewanella sp. Sh95; assembly: GCF_001308045.1. Classification (NCBI taxonomy): domain Bacteria; kingdom Pseudomonadati; phylum Pseudomonadota; class Gammaproteobacteria; order Alteromonadales; family Shewanellaceae; genus Shewanella; species Shewanella sp. Sh95. Next base: position 68,655 of record NZ_LGYY01000208.1, on the reverse strand, counting down.
CTCAAGGTATTTTTAGCCCATTATCGCCACGCGCCATTGCAGGCTGGGGCGATTTTACTCGGAATCGCCCTCGCCGTGACGCTGCTCATCGGGGTAAAAGCCACCAACGATAATGCGATTCGTAGCTATAGCGAAGCCACAGAGCTATTAAGTCAGCGGGCCGATGTACTGCTGACCTCACCCGTTGGCCAAGATAATCTCGATGAATCGGTGTATTTCAGTTTAAGGCAGGCTGGGATTAGCCAAAGTCTTGCGGTAGTCAGTGGCAGAGTTGCTGGCCAAAACGGCCAGTATTGGCAAATTGAAGGCAGCGATATTGTCGCGGCATTGACTGCCACGTTAACCTCAAAAAACGCTTCACCGTCCTCAAATAACAAGGCAACGGCTAATTCTACTGTCTCAATGGGAGATCTGCCCCTTGCCGACCTAATAAGCGGTGAGCCCGTGGTGGTGATGAGTGACAGTCTAGCCAGCAAAATCGCGCCCAATGGCCAGCTCAGCCTAGCCCAATCCATAACACCATCGACCCTAAAAGTGATCCGTGTCGATGATAGTTGGGGACTTGGCAGCGCCATCTTGACCGATATTTCCCTCGCCCAAAACTTACTTGGCATGCCGGGCAAACTCAGTTATATCGCCCTATTTAACGATAGGGATAAACTAGCCGCGTTAAAACAACGGCTCGACACCTTAGGTATCACCCCAGATCTCGCCAGCTACAGTCAGCAGGATCAAGGGCAAGCCTTAATGGCGCTTACCCGCAGTTTTCATTTAAATCTCAATGCGATGAGTATGTTAGCCTTTGTGGTTGGGCTGTTTATTGCCTATAACGGCGTGCGTTACAGCCTAATGAAACGCCAACGTTTGCTGATCCAACTGCTGCAACAGGGGCTAGAACGACTCGACGTGATGCTTGCCCTGCTCGCCGAATTACTATTTTTGGTTATCTTAGGCTCGGTAATCGGGTTTATCTTAGGTTTACAACTCAGCCATTGGCTACAACCTATGGTTGCCATGACGCTAGAGCAGCTCTATGGTGCCCACTTGCTGCCGGGCATTTGGCAATGGCATTGGTTAGCACAGGCGATCGCACTCACCTTAGTGGCAGCGCTTGCTGCTTGCATGCCCTTGTATTTTGATCTTACGCGCCAATCCCTTGCCCAAGGCGCTAACCGTTATCAGCAAACTAAGGCCCACAACCAAACCCACCAGCGGCAATTTATCTTAGCCTGTGGGTTACTCGTACTCGCGGCGATACTGTTTCCCTTCAGCCAAAGTTACAACACCAGTTTGATATTACTAGGCATAGTGACGGTCGCGATTCCTCTGCTGTTGCCCCAAGTATTGCATTGGGGAGTAAGCTTACTGCTCCCCTTCACTCGCCCAGGGCTTAAGCACTATTTGCTTGCCGAAACCCGCGAGCTTATCGCGCCACTTTCCCTTGCGATGATGGCCATTTTGCTGGCATTAAGCGCAAATGTAGCGATGAATACCCTAGTGGGCAGCTTTGAGCAAACCCTAAGAAGTTGGTTAGAAACCCGCTTACATGCCGATTTATACCTGCGCCCGAGGGCTAACCGTATGGCTGATGTACGGGATAAATTAAGCCAAGATCCTCGTGTCAGCGGCTTATATCAACAATGGCAAGTCGATGCAGAGATATCGATCCAAGGCCCAACGGCTCAAACGATCCCCGTGAATCTTATCAGCCGTGATGATGAGTCAATCAAGTACACAAGTACACTCAAAGACAGTTTACCTGACCTATGGCAACGCTATTTTGGCGGACAATTTGTCTTGGTGAGTGAGCCAATGGCGATTAAGTATCAGTTGATGCTGGGCGATAAAGTCACTTTAAACGTGCTCGATAAAATCACCAGTAACCAAGTAGTTATCGCAGGTATTTATTACGACCATGGTAATACCCGCAATGAGCTCATTATTAGCCATCAACTGTGGCAACAGGCACAACTGCCACTGTTACCCATCAGCCTTGCGGCCAGTTTTCATCCTCTGGAACAAGCTGATAAATCACCAACATCGGTGCTAACGCAACCAATACCCACGAATGGCAAGCGCAGCGAGACCGAACTGGATGAACTGCAAATGCAGCTCGCCACAGAGCTAGAGTTGGCTCAGGCGCAAATTTATAGCCAAGCCAACATAAAGGCCCAAGCCATTGCCATGTTTAAACGCACTTTTTCAATCACGTTAGTGCTCAATAGCTTAACCTTGCTGGTGGCCGCCATTGGGCTATTTAGCGCCTGCTTAATGTTAACCCAAGCACGGCAAGCGCCACTGGCACGGCTTTATTCACTAGGGGTGAGTCGCAGCAAACTACGTACTATGGTATTTAGCCAAATGCTACTGGTTGTAGTAATCACTTGCCTGATTGCGATGCCTACGGGCGCTCTGCTGGGGTATTTATTAATCGATAAAATCACCCTGCAAGCCTTTGGTTGGACCATCCAAATGATCTGGGACTGGTTTGCTTATGCCAAAGCCATCCTCATCGCACTGGTGACTTGTACCTTAGCCGTGCTCTTACCGCTTTACTGGCAAACCCGCAGGCCGCTAATCGCCAGTTTGCAGCAGGAAACCCTATGAACAGTCGTCCATATACCATTACCCAATTGAAAGTGAATGGTTTATTCGCAATGAGCTTGCTTAAGTGCCATACAAACGCACGCTTAATCACTCAACTCATCATCGGTGGATTACTCCTTTTTATGATAAGCGGCTGCGATGATGCGCCCGCGAGCGTTTCAGAATCCAAATCCATGGGAGCTTTGCTAGGGCAAACAAAAGAAGGCGAAACCACAACCTCAACGCTGCAAGCCTTTGCAAAGGTGACACCTGAGCATCAGTTTCATTTTCCCCAAGATCATCTTGCCCACAACGGCTTTCGGCAAGAATGGTGGTATCTCACCGCTAACTTAACCACCGAAAAAGGTGAGCAACTTGGCGCGCAATGGACCCAATTTAGGGTGGCACTAAAACCTCAATATACAGAATCGCAGAATGCGCAACCGCCTACCCTAAAGCCCGCTTGGGCCACTGAACAACTCTATTTTGCCCATAGCGCACTGACCTCTAGCGCGGCACATCTGGCCCATGAGAAATGGTCTCGCGGTCATCCAAAGCTTGCCGGCGTCAATGCCAATCCCTATCAAATTTATCTCGATAACTGGCAATGGCAGAGTGAATCGAGCGAGTTATTTCCGGCAACCTTAAGGGTTGAGACCGCAGACTTTAGTTACGAGCTAACGCTGACCAGCCAAGCACCGCTGCAATATCAAGGCGATAATGGCTATAGCATTAAAAACCGCGAGGGGAATGTCGCTTCCTACTACTACAGTCAACCTTTTATCAGCATTACTGGCCAGATCACCCGCCATATCAACATCAATGGCCAAGCCGAGAGTCGGGTAGAGAAAGTCACAGGCAAAGGCTGGCTAGACAGAGAATGGAGCTCACAATTTTTAACTAAAAGCCAGCAGGGTTGGGATTGGTTTGCCCTGCGCCTCAATGATGGTTCGGCGCTAATGCTCTTTCAGTTAAGGGAGCAATCCACCGATAAATCTCAAACTCCATTAGCCTTTTACAGCGCCAGACGAATGTTTGCCGATGGCACAGGCCGTAATATCAACTCCCGATACACGCCAGATGGAATAAAAATGACGCCGCTGGAATGGCAAACCACCCGCACCGGCAAATACCCTGTAAGCTGGCAAGTCCAAATCCCGAGTGAGCAAATCGATATCCGTATCTCGCCGTTAAATCCCAATAGCGCCATGGCGTTATCCACCTCCTATTGGGAAGGCCCAATCAAACTTAGCGGTAGCCACACTGGCATGGGTTATATGGAGCTGACGGGATATTAATCCACTTATAGTGATGTTTGACTGCCGGATCTTTCGCTAATCTAACCAATCTCGCCATTCCCTCTCCAAAGAGATAGCGATTGTTTAAATTTCAAACTGAGAGTTAGATCACGCGCAAAACTTTGATCCCGATCGACTATCCCCTGCAATACCTCTTGTGAGGTATACCCACATTTTTTATCAGGTCTAGACTCGCAGTTATCCACATTCAGTTGTACAGATGTTTATGCAAAGCAGCTGAGTGCATCTCAAGATAAAGGTCACCGCTATGAGTCAGGAATACCATGTCACCAGCCTCGTGGTACATGCAGCCCCTAATGCCTTGCAACAGGTTGAAGCCGATATTGCCGCGCTAAAAGGCTGCGATATCCACGCCATTTCACCCGAAGGCAAGTTGGTTATTACCCTCGAAGGGAATACCCAAAAAGCCATTCTCGACAATGTTGAAGCCATCAATGGCCTGTCCGGTGTGTTATCCGCCAGTTTGATTTACCACCAAGTAGAACCCCTAGAACAAGAACTGTTAGAAAAAGAGAGTGAGGAAACACTATGAGCATTAGCCGCCGCGAGTTTCTCAAGGCTAACGCAGCGGTTGCCGCTGCGACGGCCGTTGGCGTCACGCTTCCCGTGAAAATGGTTGAAGCCGCCGAGTCAGATAACATCAAGTGGGACAAAGCCCCCTGCCGTTTTTGCGGTGTGGGTTGTAGCGTATTAGTCGGTACTAAAGCGGGTAAAGTGGTTGCCACCAAAGGCGATCCAGAAAGCCCAGTTAACCGTGGTTTGAACTGTATTAAAGGCTACTTCCTGTCGAAAATCATGTACGGCAAGGACAGATTAACCACGCCATTACTACGCATGAAAGACGGCAAATACCACAAAGAAGGCGAGTTTACCCCAGTAAGTTGGGATGTTGCCTTCGATACTATGGCCGCTAAGTGGAAACACAGCATCGCCACTAAAGGCCCAACCTCAGTCGGTATGTTCGGTTCTGGTCAGTGGACGATTTGGGAAGGTTACGCTGCATCTAAACTGCATAAAGCTGGATTCTTAACCAACAACATCGACCCTAACGCCCGCCACTGTATGGCCTCAGCGGTCGTTGGGTTTATGCGTACCTTCGGTATTGATGAACCGATGGGCTGTTACGACGACTTAGAAGCCGCCGATCACTTTGTGCTCTGGGGCGCCAACATGGCCGAGATGCACCCGATCCTGTGGGCACGTTTATCTGATCGCCGTTTAAGCAGTAAATACTGTCGCGTGCATGTGCTATCCACCTTCGAGAACCGTAGCTTCGATCTTGCGGATAACCCGATGGTTTTCCATCCGCAATCTGATCTGGTGATCCTCAACTATATCGCCAACTACATCATTCAAAACAAAGCGGTAAATACCGACTTTGTGACTAAACACACTAAGTTTGCCCTCGGTGTAGATGATATCGGTTATGGTCTGCGTCCAGATCATCCGTTAGAGAAGAAAGCCAAAAACCCTGGCAATGGTAAATCTAGCCCTATTAGCTTCGAAGAATACGCTAAGTTCGTCAGCACTTATACGCTGGAATACGCAGCCAAAATGAGTGGTGTAGAGCCTGAAAAATTAGAAACCTTAGCCAAGGCCTATGCCGATCCTAAGGTGAAGGTTATGAGCCTGTGGACCATGGGGATTAACCAACACGTTCGTGGTGTGTGGGCAAACAACATGCTCTATAACATTCACTTACTGACGGGCAAAATCGCCACACCTGGCAACAGCCCATTCTCACTGACAGGCCAACCTTCAGCCTGTGGTACCGCCCGTGAAGTCGGCACATTCGCCCACCGCTTACCTGCTGATATGGTGGTGGATAATGATAAGCATCGCGCGATTACCGAAAAAATGTGGCAAGTGCCTGAAGGCACGATTCCACCTAAACCTGGCTACCATGCCGTGCTGCAAAGCCGGATGCTCAAAGACGGTAAGCTAAACTGTTATTGGACTATGTGTACCAATAACATGCAAGCCGGCCCGAATATCAACGATGAAATTTACCCGGGATTCCGTAATCCAGAGAACTTTATCGTGGTATCCGATCCTTACCCAACCGTCACCGCCATGGCAGCAGACCTTATTTTACCGACCGCCATGTGGGTTGAGAAAGAAGGCGCCTACGGTAACGCCGAGCGCCGCACCCATATGTGGCATCAACAGGTTAAAGCGCCTGAGGGAGCTAAATCGGATCTGTGGCAATTAGTCGAGTTTTCAAAACGCTTTAAAGTGTCTGAAGTCTGGCCCGCAGAGCTTATCGCTAAAAAGCCTGAATACGCTGACAAGACCCTTTATGAAGTACTGTTTGCCAATGGTGTCATCAACAAATTCCCGACTACCGATTGTAAGGGCGACCTAAACGACGAAAGTGAACACTTTGGCTTCTATCTACAAAAAGGCATCTTCGAAGAATACGCCGCCTTCGGTCGCGGCCATGGCCATGACTTAGCCGACTTTGACCGTTACCACGAAACCCGCGGTCTACGCTGGCCAGTGGTTGAGGGTAAAGAAACCCTGCGTCGCTTCGTTGAAGGTAGCGATCCTTATGTTAAGGCAGGTGAAGGCTTTAAGTTCTACGGTAAACCCGATGGTAAAGCGGTAATTTTCGCCCTGCCTTACGAACCAGCAGCGGAAGAGCCTAACTCAGAATACGATCTGTGGATGTCTACCGGCCGCGTGCTCGAACACTGGCATACAGGTTCGATGACCGCCCGTGTACCTGAGCTCTATCGCGCCTATCCTGATGCACAAATCTTTATGCATCCTGAAGACGCTAAGGCCCGAGGTCTGCAACGTGGTGATGAAGTGATAGTGGCATCTCCCCGTGGTGAGGTCAAAACCCGTGTCGAAACCAAAGGCCGTAACAAACCGCCACGCGGCGTGGTGTTTATGCCCTTCTTCGATGCGCGTCAGTTAGTTAACAAGTTGATTCTGGATGCGACCGATCCACTGTCAAAAGAAACTGATTTTAAGAAGTGCCCAGTAAAAGTGATGAAGGCCTAAGCCCTCATTTGATAGCGATAAGCGTATTTGAAAGCGATTAAGGAGTCTAAGGTGAGTCAGCAAGTGAAGAGTCCATTCACAGTCAAACAAGTCAACCGTCGCCAGTTTTTGGCCACGACGGCTAAGGCTGGCTGTGTGATGGGGCTTGTGGGATTAGGCTTGACGGCCACGGCAAAAAGCCAAGGTCAACTCGCCTCCCAAGCTTGCAGACCGCCGGGCGCCCTTGAAGAAAGCGATTTTCTCTCGGCCTGCATGCGCTGCGGTTTGTGTGTTGAGGCTTGCCCTTACGACACGCTAACACTAGCACGTTGGTTCGATGGCGCCGCCACTGGCACGCCATTCTTTACCGCAAGACGCATTCCCTGCGAAATGTGTGAGGATATTCCCTGCATCAAAGCCTGCCCATCGGGCGCGCTTGATCCTCAACTTGAGCACATTAGCGATGCCAAAATGGGTATTGCGGTACTGATCGATGAGAAAAATTGCCTTAACTTTAAGGGATTACGCTGTGATGTCTGTTATCGGGTTTGTCCGTTAATCGACAACGCCATCACCTTAGAACGCCAACGCAATCAACATAGCGATCACCACGCCATGTTCTTACCCACAGTCAACAGTGATACCTGCACGGGTTGTGGCAAATGCGAGCACGCCTGCGTACTCGATACCGCCGCCATAAAAGTCTTACCGACGGCATTAGCACTCGGTAAGGCAGCGGAGCATGACACTTATATCAACACCGAGGAAACCACCTTAGAAATGTTGAATAAGGGGCTGACGTTATGAGCAATGAGTCTATGAGTAACAAGTCTATAAGTCACAAGACAATGAACTCAAAAGCCCGCATGCAAGGCGAGCATGCCGCAGCCATTGCAGAACTCGGTTGGTTTGGCGCACACAAATATTTGCTACTACGCCGCGCAGTGCAATTCGGCTTGTTAGGGCTATTTGCACTGGGGCCGCTACTAGGGATTTGGTTATTTAAGGGTAATTTATCGGCCAGTTTACTGCTCGATATCATTCCCTTTGCCGATCCGCTAGTGAGCTTACAAATGCTCATTAGCGGGCATATTCCCGAGCTTAGCCTATTGATAGGTGCAGCCTTGGTCATACTGTTTTATGCCCTCGCCGGTGGCCGGGTGTTTTGCAGTTGGGTGTGTCCAGTCAATCTGGTAACTGACTTCGCAAGCTGGCTCAGACGTAAACTAAACCTCCCTCGCACCAGCGAGTTACCGCGTAATTTACGTTATTACCTGCTGGCTCTCGTGCTGTTATTGCCACTGCTCACGGGCAACTTGATTTGGGAATGGATTAATCCCGTCCCCTTAGTCTATCGCGCCGTGCTATTTGGCAGTCTCAGTGGTTTATGGATCTTAGCGGCAATATTTCTGCTGGATCTATTTATCGCCGAGCGCGCTTGGTGTGGTCATCTGTGCCCAACGGGCGCCCTATTTGGCTTAATCGGCAAATGGAGCCCCATTAAGATCGTCGCCAGCAAAGCTAGCGCCTGTGATAACTGCATGGATTGCTTTGCCGTATGCCCCGAGCGCCAAGTATTAAAGCCCGCGTTAAAAGGGCAAAATCCGGTAATCACTAGCCCAGACTGCACCCAGTGCGGCCGCTGTATCGATGTCTGCGCAAAGCGCGTATTTCGCTATCAAACACGTTTTACGGCCACTCAGGCTCAACTTAGTTCAGGCGATTCGACCGATTGTCACTCGCCATCAACCACTTCACCAATTCGTCAACACATTGCCCCCAAGGCGGAGAATGACCAATGAAAAAAATACTCACCTTAGCCGCGATTGTATTAGCCATCGGCGGCTGCTCAGGCCAACAAGCAGACTCTCAAGCAACACCAGTCAATATCAAATCCCTCGCCGGCGATAGCGCGGTGACCGATATTCGCCCCGCTGATGCTATGCCCGTTTACCCAGCTCGCGGTAAGGCGTTGGAACGCAGTTTTACTGACCAACCGCCACTCATCCCCCATAAGGATGATTACAAAATCACCTTAGATAAGAATGGCTGTTTAACTTGCCATAGCTGGGATAAAGCCCCACGGATGAAAGCCACACCAGTGGCGAAATCCCACGTTATCGACGATAAAGGCACGCTCAATGGCCATAATTATTTCTGCACCCAGTGCCATGTTGCGCAAGCAGAAAACAAAGCGCCTTTAGTTGAGAATAAGTTCTCAACTCAGTAAAACAATCCTCCCCTGCCCGCACCAAAGCCACCGTTCATCCAGTGGCTTTTTATTATCCATAACAGAATTAGAGATAAACTTAAAAACTCAGTGGGGGAGATGTTGGACGAACTGAAAAATAAGCAGACGGGACAATAGATAAAATGCGGAAAAGTAAAAACCCAGCCTAGGCTGGGTTAACTTGTTGTTTTGCTTTATGCAAATCACCCGCCGGAGCCGTTACTCTTGTTTGCGCTGCCTTTGCTGTTTGCACATTCTTTGTTTCAGGCATCGCCGCCTGCCACAAAGCACCTACCCATAAACTTGACGTTGACTTCATGACCAAATCTCCTGTTCTGTTAACAAGTTCAAAGTAATACTTAGACCATCATCAGTAAAATGAATTAACGCCATACAATGGATTCCATTTGAGCATGAACATTCCAATCAAGACCTTACAATGTTTTCTGATCTTAGTTGAAACGGAAAACTTCACCCGTGCAGCACAAAAATGCTTTATCACTCAACCAACGCTCAGCAAAATCATCCAAAGGCTTGAAGAAAGCGTAGGAGAAACCCTGCTGATCCGTAACAATCAAAAGGTGGAGCTAACCCAAGCTGGGCAACTGTTTGAACACAGTGCGCGGGAGATCCTCGGACAATGGCATAGATTGCAGGAGGATATGAGTAACTTAAGCGGCCTAAAATCGGGGCGGCTTAGACTCGGTGTCTGCCCCATGATGAGTAGCTTAATTATTGGATTACTGACGAGCTATCGTAAGCGTTATCCAGGGGTTGAACTACAAATGTATGAATACGGGGGATTTGGCTGCGAGCAGGCACTGCTAAATAACAGTTTAGATATTGCCTTTACTGCGTTACCCACAACCCATGAGACTGAGCTAGTCAACCAACCGCTGACAAAATATCCTCTGTTAGCTTGCCTGCCTGATGGGCACCCGCTTGCGGCTAAGTCATATCTCAACTGGCAAGATTTTGAAGCTTATCCGTTTATTCTCTATAACGAGGACTTCTCACTTGCCAAATTGATAACTCGCCTCAGCCGTAAGGCTGGCGTGCAATTAAATATCGCCTTTCGCAGTGGTCAATGGGACTTTCTTGCAACCATGGTTGAAGCCGACATGGGACTGGCCATATTACCCGAACCTATTTGCCAAAAACTCAGTCACAGCAACCTAGTCTTTAGACCGATGCAACCGGCATTAACTTGGGATTTAGCCCTGATTTGGCGGCAGAACTTACCGTTAACTCCCGCGGCAAATGCTCTACTGGAATTAAGTAAACAAAAAGCGTGAATAATGAATGCTGAATGCTGAATGCTGAATGCTGAATGCTGAATGCTGAATGCTGAATGCTGAATGCTGAATGCTGAATGCTGAATGCTGAATGCTGAATGCTGAATGCTGAATGCTGAATGCTGAATGCTGACTCGTCAACCGTCTATCGTCAACTAGTGCATCGCCCATAAAAAAACCGCTGCTAGCCTAGGCTTAGCAGCGGTTTCTATTTAGAGGAAGTTAAGAATTACTTCTTAGCTTCAGCAGCTTTACGCTCTTTAACTTGCTCAACAACTTTGTCCGCAACACTGTTTGGACATGGGCTGTAGTGTGAGAACTCCATAGAGAACTGACCACGGCCTGAAGTCATTGTACGCAGAGTACCGATGTAACCGAACATTTCTGATAACGGTACGTCAGCCTTAACGCGAACACCCGTTACACCAGCAACTTGGTCTTTGATCATACCGCGACGACGGTTTAAGTCACCGATTACGTCACCCACGTTGTCATCAGGGCTGAACACGTCAACTTTCATGATTGGCTCAAGCAGTTGTGGTTTAGCTTTAGCCATAGATTGACGGAATGCCGCTTTAGCAGCGATTTCGAACGCGATAGCTGAAGAGTCAACTGCGTGGTAAGCACCGTCAGTCAGTTCAAACTCAACGTCTAACACTGGGAAGCCAGCGATAGTACCGGTGTTCATCATGCTCGCGAAGCCTTTTTCAACTGCTGGCCAGTATTCCTTAGGAACGTTACCACCAACAACTGAAGACTTGAACACGAAGCCAGAGTTTGGCTCACCTGGGCGAATGATGTATTCGATCTTACCGAATTGACCAGAACCACCAGATTGTTTCTTGTGGGTGTATTGGTCTTCAACCATTTGAGTAATGGTTTCACGGTAGGCCACTTGTGGCTCACCTACGATCAGCTCAACACCATAAGTACGCTTCAGGATGTCCACTTTAATATCTAAGTGCAGTTCACCCATACCTTTAAGGATGGTTTCACCTGAATCTTCATCAGTTTCTACGCGGAATGATGGATCTTCTGCGATCATCTTACCGATAGCGATAGCCATCTTCTCGCTGCCGCCTTTATCTTTTGGCGCTACTGCGATAGAGATAACTGGCTCTGGGAACACCATGGCTTCCAGAGTACATGGGTGCTTAACATCACACAGTGTGTGACCAGTTTGTACGTTCTTCATACCCACGATTGCGATAATGTCACCAGCTTCAGCTGATTCAATTTCGATACGATCGTTAGCATACATTTCGCACATACGGCCGATACGCTCAGTCTTACCAGTTGCACTGTTAAGAATGGTATCGCCTTTCTTCAGACGGCCAGCATAAATACGTACGAAAGTCAGGGCACCGAAACGGTCATCCATGATCTTGAACGCTAATGCTTTTAATGACTCATCAGCAGAAACGATAGCGTATTCGCCAGTTTCGTTACCTTCTTCGTCAGTTAAAGGTTGTGGATCAACTTCATCTGGCGCTGGCAGATAATCAACAACAGCATCCAGAACCAGTTGCATACCTTTGTTTTTGAAGGCAGAACCACAGAATGTTGGGAAGAATGCCATAGTACGAGTACCCTTACGGATACAACGTTTCAGGTCTTCAACAGATGGCTCTTCGCCTTCCATGTAAGCTTCTAGCAGATCGTCATCTTGCTCAACAGCAGTTTCGATCAGCATTTCACGGTATTCTTCAACTAAGTCAACCATGTCCGCTGGAACATCTTTAACTTCGAAGTTTTCTGGAATACCAGAATCGTCCCATACGTAGGCTTTACGAGTTAGCAGGTCAACAACACCACAGAACTCATCTTCAATACCGATTGGCAGAACCATAACCAGTGGGTTAGCAGCTAAAACGTCTTTAGTTTGCTTAACAACACGTAAGAAGTCAGCACCCATACGGTCTAACTTGTTTACGAAGATGATACGAGCAACTTCAGATTCGTTCGCATAGCGCCAGTTCGTTTCTGATTGAGGCTCAACACCACCAGAACCACAGAATACAGCGATACCGCCGTCAAGAACCTTCAGAGAACGGTAAACTTCAACAGTGAAGTCAACGTGCCCAGGGGTGTCAATAACGTTGAAACGGTGATCTTTCCAGAAGCAGCTTACTGCCGCTGACTGAATGGTAATACCGCGCTCAGCTTCCTGAACCATGAAGTCAGTTGTTGATTCACCATCGTGAACTTCACCGATTTTATGGATTTTACCGGTTAGCTTAAGAATACGCTCGGTGGTCGTGGTTTTACCCGCGTCAACGTGAGCGAAGATACCAATGTTTCTGTATTTGGATAATTCGGTCATGATTCAACTTTAATGATTAGTTTAAGAAGTAGACGGAGTATGCGACAAACCACCGACACACCGCACATCAGATTATTTTAGGCGCATATTGTAAATTGGAACCCCGCTATGCGCAAATGGCTCTTGCAATTTTTCACGATAAAGTCGCGGAAAAAATTAAAAAAAAATAAGAAAAATGCATTAAAACAATTAAATAAAAAAATTTAGCTCAGTTTTCAAACAATTAGTAAAAAGCCTAAAAATAAGCGTTTTTTTACCGATATTGCAGATTTCTCATACTTTAAGGACTCACAAATAGCAAAAGACCAGCCCAATGCAACCTCAATACAAACTTCAACTCAGGTTAAAACTCGGTTTAACCTAAAAGTTGATTAGCATAAATGTGAAATTGATCGAGTAAAGTAGCAATGGGCTTAGCAATGCATCTAATTTCGCAAACTAAGCATTGGATTCATCAATACAAATCTGATTTCTGCCCAAGGCTTTCGCTTGATACAGTGCTTTATCTGCTCGTTCAAAGCAGGACTGCATTGGTTCATTACTCGCTAATTTGGCAATCCCAAAACTACAGGTGAGCCGCACATCACCACTAAAGCGATAATCCTTAATCGCCGCAGCAATCCGCTGGCACAATGAGTTAACTAAAGTAATTGAAGTCTGATGGCAAAGGATCACGAACTCTTCACCTCCCCAACGGGCAACAACATCTGATTCATGCACACAATGCTGCAACACAGTAGACAGCTCCATCAAAATATTATCTCCGACAGTATGACCTAAGGTGTCATTAATCTCTTTAAAGAAATCGATATCTAACATGACAAGGCAGATGCTACTTTCTGTTGCGGTCTCAGAACGATGCTCATGCACAAACTGGCGGTTAAAGTAATGGCGATTATAGAGTTTGGTGAGCGGATCATGGGTAGATAAAAACTCGAGTTCAGTATTGGTTTGTTCTAATTGCCGACGTAGGGCTTCAAGCTGTGTATTTTTATCGGTTAAGCGTCGATTATAGCGACTGATAAAATAAGTCCGAGTCGCAAGTATGAATATCACCAGCAGAGTACCTGCAATAACTTGATAGATAAGCCAATAGTTAGTCTCATCGATAACAGTAATGTTGTTCCACTTCTGGTAAATCCTAATTCGCTCAAGCTCATCAACATCATCAAGCACTTGATTAAGTATCGGCAGCAGTGCTTCATGGCCTAAACTCACTCCCATGCGTAGTTCATCTTCTGGCCCGCCCCACCCCGCAATTTTAAGATGGTTAAAACCTGTCTGCTGAATATAAGCATTCACCGAAAACATTGACCCAACAAATAAATCAGCGCGCTTATCGAGCACAGCCTCGAGTCCCGCTGGTTCACTGGCCACTTCGATGATTTTGACTCTAGGGTAATATTGCTGAATATACTCAGCGAGACGATAACCTTTAGGCACGGCTAATGTTCGTGAGCCTATGTTTTCAAATCCTTGTAAAAATGGCTGTTCTTTTAGCGAAACCAACACATTTGGCGAGTGAAAATACACATGGCTAAAATGTAAAAATTGCTCTCGGGTAGCGGTTTTATTCAACATTGGAGTTAAATCACAGCGCCCAGTTTGTAAAAAATTAAGGGTTTCAGACCAAGATGTTGTGGGAACAAGAATGAATTTAAGGAGAGAATGGGACTCAATGTAACGAATATAGTCCGATGAGACCCCTACATGTTTTCCCTCTCGTATCGCTTCATAGGGCAACCAGTCGGGATCAACACAGTAACGGACTAACTGCCTACTGCTAGCACCGTCATCAGCGGTTTTGAGATAGCGCGAAGCCAAACGCTCTGCACTCACAGTTAAGGGTGAGCATAAACAGAAGAGTAAAAACCAAAATCGACAACCCATGTCGCTTCTCAAATACATTCGTAATTCGCTGACGTAGATAAAAAGTGTATACATGATATTAAGATAATACCAATTCGCTCATCCTAAGCAGAAAAATGCACCGAACCTGAGAAACGTAATCTTGTTACCGATAAAAAAATACCCGCCAAATTGACGGGTATTTCGTTTACTTAATCTATTTTTACAAGATTAATCTTCAACTGGTGACACAACAAAGAGTAGGTCACCTTGCGATACTTGCTGACCATTGCTGTTCAGAATACGCTCGATGCGGTACTTCTTATCCTCAGGATAGAGCACGGCGCCTTGGCGGTTAAAGCCAGCCAAGTTAACCTGCGAGAACATCTTCATTGCTTCAGTCAAGGCAAGGGTTTGCTCAACGGTTACAATATCACCTTCTTTAACGAAATCAGGTTCGCCTGGCGCTGGAGAGGTATAGAAGATACCTGCGCCTTGGGCTAATACTTTAAGCTCGTTACTTTCACCCACACGCAGCGACTCAGTATCCACCCCAACGGTTTCGGCAGCGGCTTCCATTTCAGCAATCAGTGCTGGAATATCTAGCTCAGCCATAAAGCGTGGCAGATAGTTAGTGTCGTATACGCCTTCTTTGAAGGTGCCATCGCTTAGGATTAACTTCAGCAATGGAATGTTAGTCGCGATACCTTTGAGCACTACGCTGTCGAGGTAAGCATGTAGCTTCGCAATAACGTCTTCACGGTTTTCACCGCGCATAATCACCTGGGCGATTAGGCTATCGTAATAAGGCGAAACTTCTTTGCCTGGTGCAGCAATCGAGATGATTTCTACATCTGGATGATCAGGGAATACACATTCGGTGATCTTGCCAGGGTTTGGAACCAGTTGCAGGATGCCGTGGCTGTCGAGTGCGGCTTTCTCAGCCGTTACACGCACTTCCATCGCATAACCGATTTCTTTCGGCTCTAAATGCTCGATTGAACGACCCGCAGCAATATCAAACTGCGCGCTCACGATATCAATACCAGAAGTCGCTTCAGTTACTGGATGCTCAACCTGCAGACGAGTGTTCATCTCCATGAAGTACACTTCATTTGCGTCTAAGTTGTAGATGAACTCTACAGTACCTGCGCCCATGTAATCGGTCGCATCACCTAAGGCACGGGTGTAATCCAGCACTTGTTTTTTCAGTTCATCTGGCAACATGGTTGAGCCAGACTCTTCAACCACTTTCTGGTTGTTACGTTGTACTGAACAGTCACGTAAACCCAATACTTTAGCGTGACCAAATTGGTCGCGCAGTAATTGCACTTCGATATGACGTAGTGACGTAACATATTTCTCTAAGTACAGGTCGCCGTTACCGAAGGCAGCTGCCGCTTCAGTAGCGGTTTTTTGGAATAAACCAATCATATCCTCAGGACGTTTAACGACCTGAATACCTTTACCACCGCCGCCTTGTACCGCTTTGAGCAGCACTGGGTAACCAATTTCATTGGCCACGTTTACCGCTTGCTCAGCGTTAGTCAGAATACCGTGTGAACCTGGTACCACTGGTACGTTTTGGCTTTGTGAAGTCTTAATCGCGTTCGACTTGTTACCCATAGTCGTCATTGAATGCACGCTAGGACCCACAAAGTTAACCCCATTATTCACACACAATGCCGCAAATTGTGGACTTTCAGACAGGAAGCCGATACCTGGGTGCAGTGCATCAACTTGCTCGTATTCGGCAACTTTCAACACTGAGTAAGCATTCAGGTAACTTTCGTCAGAGGTGTTACCCCCTAAACAGACTAACTTGTCAGAATCTTTCAGCATATCCGCAGGTACGGCAGTCATGTCAGGATCTGACGCCACTAATACCACGTTGATATCGTTATCGTGGGCCTTACGGATCAACTTAACAGCAGTACAACCACGGGCATGAACCAAGACTTTGTTAATTGGTTTCATTAACTTACGTGGATCATTCTGAACAATCACTTCTTCTTCAACAGGCGCTTCAACCACCAGAGTCGATAGAGCATTGATGATTACGTCATTAATCTTCGCCGTTGGCATTGGCATCAGTGGATCGATGCTCGCCAATTGGTTATCTAAGGTTTCGCTGAATGGGTTGTGGACTAAGCCAGCCATTGCACCTGGTACTTTCGACAGATAGTTCGACAGAGTCGACGTTGAAGGTAAGTAAGCAGGAACCACCATTTGACCCGCGAATGGCATGTTAGTAC
Source organism: Shewanella sp. Sh95 (assembly GCF_001308045.1). NCBI lineage: Bacteria > Pseudomonadati > Pseudomonadota > Gammaproteobacteria > Alteromonadales > Shewanellaceae > Shewanella > Shewanella sp. Sh95. The sequence goes on along the minus strand of NZ_LGYY01000208.1, from coordinate 51,811 downwards.
CAGACAGATAGTAGGTTTGCACTAATGGGTGAGTCACGAAACTCGCTTGCGCACCACCGGTACAGTCACCAAAACCAAACATCAATACTGGCAATTCGTTATCACGGATAAAGCGTGTGATACGGTCGTTCACAACAGCCATTGAGAACAGAGCCGCAGCACCTTCTTTAGTCTGCATACCGCCAGAGCTGATAAAACAAACAACTGGCAATTTACGCTTAGCACATTCGATCAGCAGCGCAGAGAATTTCTCGGCACTCGCCATATCGAAGGCACCCGCTTGGAATGCGGTGTTAGATACCGCCAGACCCACACGGACTTTTTGTCCCTTTTCTTTAAAGTCAGCAATACCAGTGATCAGACCGCAAGGACGAATACCTTTATCTAACGCATCTTCAATCGATAAACGGAAACCAGGGAAGTTGAGCAAGTTAGCCGACATTTTGTCGCCATTGATTTCGTCGAAATTAGTGAAAAATTGCTTAATCACATTTTCCCACGTCATCTTGCCGGTACGTTTTTCGTCACGTAATACTTTTTGGATCAGTAAGTCCTGATAACCCATGGTCAAGCGGTTCCAGAAGTCCTTACGACGACCGATACGCACAGGGTTAATCGCACCAGTGTATTTGCTGTGGTCGCTTTCACTGTCGAAGTATTCAGGCAATAAACGTTCGAAGAAGTAAGTCAGGATAACGAATAAACTGTCGTTAAGTTGTGGGAAGCCCACACTCTTCCACTGCTCTACACGCACCAAGAGATCGGCACGGTTAGATTGGCTCATAAAGTACTTAAGCCACTTGTAGAATTTAGCCTTGTCGTTTGCGGTATCCTGAGTTGACAGCGCATGGTCAATCGACTTGTGCAGTAGATTGTTCACAGAGTTGCGTGACAGACTCTTAGACATCATGGCTTCTTTCGCGATAGACGCTAAGCTACCCACAACGTTGTCGTACAGTGAGTTAAAAATCAGGATGTTATGGCATTGCCAAATAAAGTCTTCACGCAGCTCATCGTTTACAACGACATCGAGCACAGTCAATTGATTAAGCTCAGGCCATTTTGCTTGAGTTACAGACTTAGGCAGATTTTCAAGATGCTGAATTAAGCCCTTAAAGTTGTTTGCCGCGTTGCTCTTCCAACGGTGATATAAAGACCAACCAATGTTAAATAACAGTGCCTTACGAGCTTTTTTATAGTTTTCTTTTGGTTCACCCAAAATAAAACGTGTCAGCATATTACGTTCGGTTGAAATTTCATCGCGCTTAGCAATAAAGTTCGCCCATAACTTGTTGAGATCTTCATCGTAAACCAGCTTATCGGGGCTAGATAGCCAAGCTTGGAATACACGGTCTTGCTCTTGCTGGATACGTGCTAACAAATCACCTTCAGGCACGCTTACACGTGACAAACGTCCGTATTGCTCCTGAGAGATTGAATGAATACGGCTACGCAGCGTTAAATAACGCAGGTAACGGTAAGCGCTACCAAACAAGTTGTGGTGGTTGGTTGGGCTCGTTGCCACAGCCAATTCAGCGTTTAACTCTAATGCCATCAAGTTTTTAGATGGATTAAGGAAACGCGCTAAACTGCGATCATAATGCTCGCGTAAATCTTTTGATTCGCGCACAAAGTTTACCGCTGCACGCTCAACCGCCTCGATACTACTGATGATCGCGCGGCGTAAATTGTGTTGACGCTCGTCACGATCCCCTGGTGAGAAATCGATGATTCCGTCGATACAACCTGAGGTATAAAGCTCTTCTGGTGATACACCCACTGATTTCGCACATTCTTGCCAAGATAAGTTGTACTTACGGGCGATACTTTGCAGACCTTGTGGCTGGATCGTGTTGAAAATACCATCGCGCAGCGATAACAGGATGTTTGCCGCTGCTAATGGAATCGCGCCACCAGAGTAACCCGCACCGATAACGATACCCACGGTAGGCACGTCAACGTTGGCACTTTCGGCAATCGCCTTAGAAATAGAATGTGCTTGGTTTTGGCTGTTGGCCACTTCGCCTGCATCGGCCCCAGGGGTATCGATTAAATAGACGATAGGCATAGACAATTCGGCAAAATGACGAATCGCTTTGCAAGCCGCATAGTGATGCTCAGGCATCCACGCACCGTTAGCGGTTGTGCGCTCTTGGGCAATAAAGCCGATACGACGAGTGCGTGAACCGAAATTCAGCTCGACCTCAGCGCTATAGAAAGAGCCCAAGTGAGTTTCGGTAATCAAGCGCCCCTTTAGGTCCGCAATGATACGTTTAGCACCAGGACGACCTTTGTCTTGGGTCGGTTGGATCACTTTTGCGACGTAACCGTCAACATCTAACGATGCCAAGTCTTTTAAATTTGCCTGAATGGCATCTTCATTTAAAAGACCTTTAATTTCTTCTGATAAGCTCTGTTTACTGTGTTTAGGAAACAGAGAAAAATCCTTTGCCAAATGCTCGGCCTGTAAAAAAAGCGGATCGGGCGTTTGGGCTTGAGTCATGTGTTTGGGCTGATTATTGCTGGTCATCAAAAGATCCTCTGCTTTAGCCTCTGAAAATTTTTAGCCAATAAATATAACTTTGTTATCCCGCCAAATGCCATTAAACTGCATAAGACGCTATGTTCCAAATATGAGACAGTGGGAAAAACATGCCAGATTTAAACGGTATGATGCTATTTGCAGCCGTAGTGAGAGCAAAGGGATTCTCCCAAGCTGCACGTGAAACCGGCCACCCAAAATCCACCATAAGTCGCAAAATCGCGCAGCTTGAAGAACAACTAGGCGTGCGATTGTTACAACGCGACACCCGTAACCTGAGTCTTACCCAAGTCGGGGCACTCTTTTATCAACACTGTGATTCCATTCGCAATGAGGTGGAAGCGGCCAAGGCTGTTATCGAGAGTACCCATGATGATGTATCAGGATCATTACGGATAGCCATTCCGGTCTCTTTTAGCCAAGAATTAATTGCTAACCTCTGTAGCGGATTCATGCGTTTATATCCCAATGTGGAATTAGATGTCCAGTTTACCGACAACGATATCGGTTTGGTGGGTGAAGGATATGACATAGCTATCAAATATGGGCCACTGCAATCCTCTGATCTTGTTGCAAGATTACTGTTCGAGCGTCAACCAATTCTGGTAGCAAGCCCTGGCTATTTAAAAGCACGCGGCACCCCCGCAACACCTAAAGAGCTGAGCGATCATAGTGGTATTCTGCTAGGGACATCCCGCTCAGCACCCATATGGCCCTTAGGCAAAGGGGCTCGCAAAACCATGGTAAACTTTCAGCGTAAAGTCAGGGTCAATAGCCCCATTATGGTTAAGCAGTTAGCCCTCGATGACTTTGGCATTGCAATGCTATCAAACTCCGCCTGCAAGACGGAATTGGCGAATGGTCAACTGGTTCCCATACTACAAGAATGGCCAATCGAACCCTTTAAGGTCTACGGGGTGTATTCGAGCCGCAGACAATTAGCCACCAATATCAGCGCTTTCTTGGACTTTTTCGTCAAACGCTTTAGCAGCCAAGAAAGCCTGCAATCCTTGATGGGCTAAGCACTTTATCGCTGAGGTATTCTTCTTTATCTATATCGCCACTCCTTGATCCACATCCCTACGTTGAGTGACCATGCCATTGAGATAACAAAAAAGCCTAGCGAATTGGCTAGGCTTTTTACGTTTAGGAATGTGATGCTAATGCTCAGGCTAAAAGTTAACGCGCGGAGCTTAAGTCGATTAGGCCTGATCGATTAAGTATGAGCCATCGGGTATAAGCGCATCAGCATTTTGTCCATATATCTTTACAGCTTATATGACGGCTATTTCACACAAATACGCGCTAACCACTTCTAGGGAATAATTTTCTCCTGTTTGAGCACTTCTTTTGTGATGGCTTGGCGCAGCCCTAAACCATCCGATGTGGGCATATCCATATTCATCGCAAAAAACCACACATTATCATCAAGTTCAACCCAACCGACCCACCAGCCAATCTTAGGTTCGATTCTAGTCGAGTATCCCGTTTTAGCCCGAATAATATAGTCGCCATTGGCTTCGGTCAGCATGGCTTGTTTGACAATACGCTGGCTGCGCTCCGATACGTGTAACTTATTGTGATACAGCTTTCTTAAAAAGCTGATTTGCTCAGTGGCCGAAATTCGAATACCACCATCGAGCCAGAAACTGTCTACATTGCCCGAAATGTCCTCATTACCATAATCGAAAGCATGTAGCATCTTGCTCATACGTGCCTCGCCAATTTGGCGGGCAAATTCTTGATAAACAGGCACAACTGAATATTTCATCGCGGTGATTAGATTATGATCGCGATTCCAAGTGGCGATATCGCGCGTCTGTCCATCCCACTTAAAGACTTGGTGTTCATCCTTAACCACGCCCAAATCGAGGGCGATCAAGCTATTGGGAATTTTAAAGGTAGATGCGGGTAAAAATGCTTGGTTCGCCCGTTTAAGATTATTGGTAAATCCTTGCTGCTTATTCTCATTCCAGAGCACAACTACGCCCTGTGATTTATGTTCAGTAAAGTGAGCATTCCAACTTTTGTTTTCTTGCCATTCCTTTGCTACCGCAGGCATTCCGATAATCGATGCCACCAAAAACACAGCCGATAAGGCTAATACACGCATAACGTCCCCTTGCTTAATGCAATATATCCATACAAATTAAGTGCTAAGCTTATCATTCTCTGCCCTCTCATTCCCTAGCAAACTGCTGACCAATTGTGGCAACAATCAGGCACAAGCTTTACAAGATTTAACTATTAGCTATCCCAACTAAACGCCAGTCCAAAATCATAGCAACTCGTCAGTATCGATCTGATATGCAAAATAGGAATAAGATCCTCGAATCACTATAGGTAAACTCTTATACTCAAAACAATCATTGTGGCTTTTTGGCATAAGTTTCATTATTTCTAAGATGAAGTAAGCCTGAACGCCCTAGAAACATCGTCTATTTCCAGCAAAATAAGTGATTAAAATAAAAAGGAAACGCCAATGTTAAAGCCCTGCCTCGCTTTTATCCTCGCTAGCACAGTGGCGCAAACCGCTGGTGCCGTACAACTCCTCGGCGATGTGGAAGTGTCTCGCATTCCTACCGCTGAAAAAGTCATGGCTGAAGTGGTAAACCGTTATCAAGCATTGGATGAAGGCTTAGCGAATCAATTATCCGCACAGAAAAATGAACGCGACGCTACCCAACTTGCCGCCCGCCAAGGGCATAGATTATGGCAACAGGCCGTGCGTGATGTGCAGTCTGGACACTTTGATGACAGATCCCTGTATTGGGCGCGACTGTCAATGTTAAATAGCCTTAAAAACAACAGTGCTAACTTTAAAATGGCTGATTGGCAGCAACAGATTTTAGCCAGCGCGGTTGAAAAGGCATCGCGAGGCTTCAGTGATATCCAATACGATGATGATGTGCAGATAAAAATCTTCCTGACGGGATTCGACCCCTTCTTCCTCGACAAAGACATCAGTCAGAGCAATCCTTCGGGCTTAGTCGCCCTCGCCCTCGATGGTTTTAAATTTGATATCAATGGCAAAAAGGCCCAAATCGAAACCGCCATGATCCCAGTACGCTTCGAGGATTTCGACCACGGTATTATCGAATCCTTACTCAGTCCCATTTATCGCGACCCTAAAACCCAGTTTGTCTTTACCGTCAGCATGGGGCGCAGCGACTTTGATATTGAACGCTTCCCCGGCCGTAACCGTAGCGCCGCCGCGCCGGATAACCAAAATCTGTACACAGGCGCGAGCAAAACCGCACCTGTTGCCCCCAAACTCAACGGTAAAGACTTTATCGGCCCAGAGTTTGTTGAGTTTTCACTGCCCGTCGCCGCCATGCAGGTCAAAGACGGCCAATGGAAAGTCAACGACAACCATACAGTGACCACCCTAGCGCGCGGCGAATTTAATGCCAGCTCCCTAAGCGAGCTGCAAAATGAAACCTCGGTCGAAGGCTCTGGCGGCGGGTATCTCTCAAACGAGATTTCTTATCGCGCCATTGTGTTACAGCAAAAGTTCAACAGCCCTGCCAAGGTCGGCCATATCCACACTCCAAGGGTGAAGGGCTACGACAATGCCACCGAACAAGCCATCGTCGAGCAAGTGCGTACTATGGTGATGCAGGCCGCAGCGAGCCTGTAACAGCCGCAATACTGGCATTGTCAGCAAGCGTTCGTTATGATGCGAACGCTTGCAACTCGCCTTGAATGAGGGCTCTGAGCATGAGAGTTTTGAACTCAGCGAATCGTAATAGATGTCTTGCGATAGCTAGATGAGTTGTTTAATTGATGCTTTGCAAAATAAGAGTTAACGTCTAAGTCTATGTTTAACCCGAGATCCCTACTCAGTAGCCTGCGCCGTAAAGCCATCTCATCCGCGAGTATCACCTCAGCAACGGCGGCTAACTCGACCACGCCACTACGCCAGCCAAGGCCGCTGACACCCCTGCAGCAACAAATCTTGGTACGCATTGAAGACTGTTATCAGCAGGCGGAAATCTACTTTAAGCGCCCATTTGCGCGGCCGCTAACTCAATTTACCCTGCGGGGACGGAGTGCGGGCACGGCCCATTTGCAACAGAATCGCCTGCGCTTTAATCCCGTATTACTCAGGGAAAACAGCGAAGCCTTTTTAGCCGAAGTGGTGCCCCACGAAATAAGCCATTTGCTCTGTTTCCAACTCTTTGGCAAAACCAAGCCCCATGGCCGCGAGTGGCAATCCATCATGCTCAAGCTATTTAAGGTGAGCCCCAATACCACCCACAGTTTCGATACTCAGTCGGTTAAAGGGAAAGACTTTGAGTACCGCTGCGCCTGCGGTCCGGTTCGGCTGAGCATCCGTCGCCATAATAAAGTGTTGCGTGGTGAAACCCGTTATCTATGCAAACGCTGCCATACCCACCTCACCTTTACCGAAGCCGCCGAATAATCCGCAATACACCAAATCCTTGGCCAAAAGTACGAGCGATTTGCATAAGGCGCGGTATTTCCCTTACCATTCAGGCATAAGAGACGAGCCACAGGCTCGCGTAGTACAGATTACTTTTTGGGATAAATATTGAACAACGTCAAGATAGCCTTAAGGTCTCGGCAAGCCTTGCTGTGCCTATTCAGTTGGCTGGCGGTTTCGGCCTCAGTCCACGCCTCTCCTTCACACCCCAATAGTTTTAGCCAAGCCAAGGTCTTGTCCCAATCTTTATATCAAGGCAGTCGCCAAGGCTCCCTGCCCGCGGTCAGTTTTTATTGTGGCTGTGATATCCAAATAAAGGGCAAATCCTGGAAGCCAGATCTCAACAGCTGCGGCTATCAAGTGCGTAAACAAGAGACCCGCGCCAACCGCATCGAGTGGGAACATATAGTTCCAGCATGGGAATTTGGTCACCAATTACAATGCTGGCAAAAGGGCGGCCGTAAAAACTGCGCCGATAACAGCAAAGAATTCAATAAAATGGAAGCGGACATGCACAATCTGGTGCCCGCGATTGGTGAAGTGAACGGCGATCGCAGCAACTTCCGTTTTAGCCAATGGAACGGTAAGGCCGACCAATATGGTCAATGCACTATGGTCATCGACTTTAAGAATCGCCAAGCACAGCCGCCCGTCAATGCGCGTGGCAAGATTGCCCGTACTTACCTGTATATGCAGCAAACCTACGGCCTTAAAATCGCCTCGCAGCAATTAAAATTGTTCAAAGCATGGGATAAAAGCTATCCAGTTGATACTATTGAATGCAAACGCGATAACGCCATAGCGCAGATCCAAGGTAATCATAATCCCTTTGTGCAGAATGCCTGCAATGCGCCGCCACTGCGCCAACAATTAGCCGAATAAGGTCGACAATGAGAGTTCCAAGAATTTATCAACCTCAACCATTAGCCGTAAATCAACAGCTGAATTTAGATGAGGATGGCGCAGCCCATATTGGCAAAGTGTTGCGTATGGGCAGTGGCGAACACATTAGCCTGTTTAATGGCGATGGTCATGATTATCTTGCCGAAATTGTCGATGCGGGAAAAAAATCGGTCACGGTAAAAGTGCTCTCCAGTGAGGCTAATCCATCGGAATCGCCCCTCAACCTGCATTTAGGCCAAGTGATTTCCCGTGGCGATCGGATGGAGTTCACCATTCAAAAATCCGTTGAGCTAGGGGTGAATACCATTACGCCACTGTTTTCTGACCGCTGCGGCGTCAAGCTCACTGGTGAGCGTCTTGAAAAGAAAATCCAGCAGTGGCAAAAGATTGTGATCAGCGCCTGTGAGCAATCTGGCCGTAGCCAAGTGCCCATCGTTCGCCCCGCCATGGAATTACAGGAATGGTGCAGCGAACCGACCAGCGCACTCAAACTCAACTTGCACCCAAGGGCGGCGCACGGTATCAATGGCTTAGACTTATCCCATACCCGTGTACGCCTGCTGATCGGCCCCGAAGGGGGATTATCGGCGGAAGAAATCGCCATGACGGAAACCTACCAGTTTACCGATGTGTTACTCGGCCCCCGAGTGCTGCGCACCGAAACCGCCTCACTCACGGCGATTACCGCGCTGCAACTTAGATTCGGTGACTTAGGTTAAATCTAAAATGGTTAAACGCCAGCGGGTAACACTGGCTGGCGAATCGATTACTGGCTAATCCATAAATGCTTTTGGCCTCAACGGCAATCAATAAGGAACAGATTAATGATAAAACTCGGCATAGTGATGGACCCCATCAGTGAGATCAACATTAAGAAAGACTCCAGTTTTGCCATGCTAATGGCGGCGCAGGAAAGGGGTTACCAACTGTTTTATATGGAAATGGCCGACCTCGCCATGGTCAACGGTGTTGCCATGGGCAATATGCGTCCATTAATGGTCATCAATGATGCTAATAAATGGTTTGAACTGGGCGAGGCTCAAGACACGCCGCTGAGCGAGCTGAACGTGGTGTTAATGCGTAAAGACCCGCCGTTCGATACCGAATTTATCTACGCCACTTACATGCTAGAGCGCGCTGAGGAGCAAGGCGTGCTGATTGTGAATAAACCGCAAAGCTTGCGCGATGCCAACGAGAAACTATTCACCGCATGGTTTAGCGAATTTACGCCAGAGACCATAGTGACCCGCGATGCCAACCGCATCCGCGCGTTCCACCAAGCCAAGGGCGACATTATCCTCAAGCCATTAGACGGCATGGGCGGCACCTCGATTTTCCGCGTGAAGCAGGACGACCCTAACCTTGGGGTGATCATCGAAACCTTAACCCAATATGGCAACCAATACGCCATGGCGCAGGCCTTTATTCCTGAAATCACCAAGGGAGATAAGCGCATTCTGGTGGTCGACGGTGAGCCCGTGCCCTACGCCTTAGCGCGTATTCCGAAAAAAGGCGAAACCCGCGGTAACTTGGCTGCAGGCGGCAGCGGTGTTGCTCAGCCGTTATCGGACTCTGATTGGAAAATCGCCCGCGCCATTGGCCCTGAGCTGAAAAAACGCGGCCTGATTTTTGTGGGTCTGGATGTGATTGGTGACAAGCTGACCGAGATTAACGTCACTAGCCCAACCTGTATCCGTGAAATCCAAGCGGCATTCGATGTGGACATTACTGGCATGCTGTTCGATGCCATCGAAGCCCGTCTTGCCCAGTAAGCTTGTACACCTACAAGATAATATTATTCATTGAAGGCGCCCACAGAGCGCCTACGACTTCTAGGGATCTGATATGAGTTTCACCAAAGCGCCACTGTTATTGCTTGGTATGAGTTTATGGCTCTCCACCTCCGCACTGGCAGTCGAAGCAGGAGCGAATGAGACTGGCCCAGTAAAAGCCCCCTCACGCCCGAAAAATATTGTGATCATGATTGGCGACGGCATGGGGCCTTCCTATACCAGTGCCTATCGTTATTACAAGGACAATCCAGATACCGAAGAAGTCGAACAAACCGTCTTCGACCGTTTATTGGTTGGCATGGCGAGCACTTATCCCGCCAGCGTCAGTGGTTATGTCACCGACTCGGCCGCCGCAGCGACTGCCCTTGCGACAGGAGTCAAATCCTATAACGGCGCCATTTCGGTCGATACGCAAAAACAGCCACTGCCTACCATTTTTGAAAAGGCCAAAACCTTAGGCTTGAGCACGGGTGTGGCGGTCACGTCGCAAATCAACCATGCCACGCCAGCGGCTTTTTTATCCCATAACGAGAGCCGTAAAAACTGCGACGCACTGGCATTAAGTTATCTCGAAACCAACGCCGATGTGTTTTTAGGTGGCGGGCAAAAGTACTTTCCTCCAGAGCTGTTAGCCCAGTTCACCGCCAAGGGTTATCAACACATTACCCGCTTTGACGATCTGGCCAGCATTACCCAGCCTAAAGTCTTGGGTCTATTTGCCGAAGTGCAACTGCCTTGGGCGATTGATGAAAAAGATGCTAAAAAACTCAGCACCTTAACTCAAAAAGCCCTCAGTTTACTGTCGCAAAATGAGCAAGGCTTTGTGCTGCTGGTCGAGGGTAGCCTTATCGACTGGGCAGGACACAACAATGATATCGCCGCCGCCATGGGCGAAATGGATGAATTTGCTAATGCAATTGAAGTCGTCGAACAATTCGTACGCCAAAACCCAGATACCTTAATGGTGATCACCGCCGACCATAATACTGGCGGGTTATCGATTGGCGCCGATGGCAACTACAACTGGAATCCAGAGATCCTACGTAATATCTCGGCAAGCTCAGATACCTTAGCCCAAGCCGCCCTTGGCGGTGACACTTGGCAAGCAGACCTATCCCGCGGGCTAGGCTTTGAATTGACCGAAGAAGAAGTAACTAAGTTAAATGTTGCCAGAATGCAGGGCTTAGAAACCATGGCCGTTGCGATTCGCCATGTGATAGATAAACGTACCGATACGGGTTGGACAACCGGCGGCCACACGGGGACTGACGTGCAAGTCTTTGCCGCAGGCCCAGCCTCTGAGTTGTTTAACGGTCATCAAGACAACACAGATATCGCCAATAAGATTTTTAGCCTGTTACCTAAGCCTAAAAAGCCAAAAGCCACCGCACAGGTATCGACTCCAGCTCCAGCACCAGAACTAGCACCAGTGCAGTCTCAGGGCTAATTTGCTGCGATTAGCTAATAGATGAAAGGCAACCGTGTTAACACTGTTGCCTTTTTTATTGGCTTTCATTCCGCACCGTTTGAGTGAGCGCTGTTTTGCTGCCCCCCTTAAGTCGGCGGCATGCAGGCTGGCTCGTAGCTGAATAAGGGGTATAATGCCCGCACTTATTTTTTACGGTAGCCATGCAGTGTTAACGAATCCATCGCAAGTCATTATCCGCAATCAGGAAACCCTGAGCCAACATAGAGTCTTAGTGCTAAACCATGAGGCAGACTCATTGCCCAAAGCACTGCTCGATGTCGCCCAGTCCGTCGATGCCCTCGCCTTGGATTATCACCATTACCTGCATTTAGCGCCGCAGGCTAATGCCAAACTGCGCTGCTATTTTGGCCATCAACTGCCCCACCAGGATAAGTACGACACTGTGGTTGTGTACTTTCCTAAGGCTAAGCCGTTAGCGCCCTACTTGTTTAATCTGGCCGCTCAGCATTTAGTGGCAGATGGTCAACTCTTAGTCGTGGGTGAGAACAAAGGCGGGGTTAAATCCTTAGTCAAACTGCTGCCGAAATACTTTGCCACTGGCGTAAAACTCGATAACGCGCGCCATTGCCTGCTCTTTGGCAGCAGCCTAATCGATACTGCGCCCGAGATTAAACTCAGCGATTGGACTAGCCAGTATCAACTCGCCACCCCGCAGGGCAATATCACCATCTGCAACTTAGTCGGTGTGTTCAGCGAAAAGCATTTAGACCAAGGCACAGAGCTATTGCTGTCGCATCTGCCAACGCTCTCTGGGCGAGTACTGGATTTTGGCTGCGGCGCCGGTGTGATTGCCGCTGCGCTGTTAAAGGCACAACCGACATTGTCGCTAGAATGTATTGATATCAATGCCATGGCGCTGGCCTCCTGCGAACTTACGCTGGCGGCAAACGGCATGACGGCCAAGGTCTATCCCTCCGATGGATTGGCGCAAACCAGTGGAAAATTCGACGGTATTATCTCCAATCCTCCCTTCCACGATGGCCTTGCCAGCACGACCAGCATTGCCCAACGCTTTGTCGCCGATAGTGCCAAGCAATTACAATCTAAAGGGATTTGGCAAATCGTCGCTAACCGCCACCTGCCCTATTCGGATACCATCGCCGCCGAGTTTGGTCAATTAACCGTGCCAGCGGAGAATAACAAATACAAACTCTATTCCTTCCAACAGGCCTAATCTTTCGCCCCACTCGATTGTGAGTGGGGCATCCTTAATTTGACTCTAGGATGCACCAAGGAATAAAGGCTCGTTAAGAATGACGAAGATAACGCCGTCCCTATCAAATACGCCCATTTTGAAATCAAAAATACCCCAACAAACAAGTTAACGCAGCCATCTCTTAAAAAGCATTTATTACCATTGAACTTTTCATCTGACTAAAAAGCTAATGCTCCATTCCGTGCTTCGGCTCGTTAGCTCAATCGAAAATTCTCACTCCTGTTGCGATATAAATTCTCATCTATTTGCCTATGTTTGGCCCTGCGATAAATCGACTAACAATGTATGGGTATACGGTCATATTTAAATTTAGGTATTTTTGAATGATTTGAAGACAATATCAGTGCGCATTAACTCCATTTTTAACAAATAAAACGCTATAAAATCAATTGACTATAGTAGCTGGCTTTTAGTTAATAGGTTTGGAAAACGCGCATGCGCGTTTTTCCAGATAGATTACTTATATGAAAAGCGGCAGAAAGCTGATAAGTTCTTTTCATACAGATAGTTAACTGTGCGCGTTTTCACTGATCCAACGAGGTAAACGCGCATGCGCATGAATAAAATGTTAAGTGTCACGAACCAAGGAGGATATTTTGAGTATTGATTTATGGGTCAGTATTGCACTAGCAATTCCTCTAGCTATCGTTGCGAATCTCTTTACCCCCAAGCTTCAAAGGTGGCTAGATGCGCGGCTGGAGCGGAGTAAGAAAGCAAAAATAGAGAAAAAGGAAGCTGCGCGACGGTTACAGCTAGATGGATTAAAAAAGGAGTTGTCAGAAGTTTCCAAATACCACTCTGATAAGACCGAATTGAACCAGTTGTTTCTCATATCGCTAATTAAAGTTGCTATGTATGGTGCAATTGGAACCATTTATGGTGCCATCTTCCCTTTTATGGGCGAATTAACAAGTTGGGATGGCCTTGGTGGTATTGTTGGAAGAACTGGAGCTCAGATAACTGCTCTTGCAGTTTCAATGCTAATTTTTATGACTTGTGCTCAAACGATGAGAATGCATAAGAAAGTCAGAGATTTCGAAGAGTATGAGAAAAATACTAAATCACTTATTGCTGAGCTTGAAGGTAAAAACGTTTAACAAAGCATTGCAGCGGACAAGCCGCTGAATGCGGCGTTAACCTCTAGAGCAAGTATGAAGTACATTATTAGTAAAAATATCGGCATTGAAGAATTTAAAAATAGATTCTCAGAAATCAGAGAATCCTTTCTGGATTCATTAACAGCAGCTAGCGAAGGTTATGAGAACGTAAGATACCTTGCTTGTGATGAAGATGGATCACCTATTAACTGGGTGTGGGACGACGAAACCTTCAGCCATAACAAGGAAGAAGGCTCGCTTGAAGAGGCAATTCAATTTGCCAATAACATGATAGATAGCGGTATGTGTTTCTCCTATATGGGATGTTTGGCAGGCTCCGGTGAGCTTGAAGTTTGGCTGACCACTTTTGAATCTCCCATAGAAAAGCCGACATGGCCAAGCAATAAAGCCCCCCTATTTGAACTGACTCATGGGGGTGTAACACAAGAATAAAAAAGGGGGAGTCAAATGTTACACCATAGAGTTTTGAATCCTAACCCTGCGATTTAATCCTAACCCCACAAATTGAAGCAAAGCACCTTGCCCACTTTACCTCTAAGTTAGATTACTCGAAGATTTTAACGCGCCGCCCCATCTGGATAGAAACCCTATCCCCTTAAGAACACCACAATAAAGTCGCGCTCCCAAGCCGAACACTAGCGGCTATCTAGGTAAGATTTTAATGGTTTTGTGAACGCTATCAAATGCAGTAAGCGCTAAATTATCGAGGGTTTTACCCCTGTGGTGTTGTCCCTAACATACGGGGCAGCATTGTAAAGTTTAATTTTTTGTTACGTGCATACATTGCGCAGTTTTAGGCTCATGCTGGCGCACCGGCAAAAAACCAAAGATAACACTAAGTTACCGCCTATAGCTCAGATAAAAATCTATTTAAAAATCAACACATAGACTATAAGCAACAAAACGCCAACATTTACACCTTTTCGTACCGAAAAGGCTTCTTTGAGCAAAGTTTCTACTGTTATACTCAGGTTGGTTACTAAAACAAAAATAAAACAAATGGATAGGAAGTGCTCTATGTTGGCCCCTGAACTTCTTGAGCTAAGCAGCGATAAAACCAAGGCGGAATTACGCTTGATTCCGAATGAACACGGTCCCATTACCCGTGATGATGTGATGCGTTTATTGTCCGTGCCAGAGTTCGCCACCCTATTCCCCCTCGAGCCTGCGATAGATAAAGTTATCGCGCAAACCAATTCCCTATGCCATCAAGAAGATGGTAAATACGAACTATTTGCCGTACTAGCAGAGCGCCGCGATGGCAGCGTAAAAATCGAGCTCAGCCAAGATAAAATGCAAGCCACCATGATCTTAACCGCCCCTTGGGGAGGTAAAGCCGTCGATTTACCCGAAATCCTCACGCAGCTTAAAAAAGACAATGTTTGCATGGGCTTAAGTAAGCTTAAAATCCAAACCTTGCTGCAAAAAATGACCAAGTTAAAACCGGGTGAAAGCTGCCAGAGTGAAATCGCTCAAGGTAAGGCCGCGATCAATGGTCAAAATGCGGTGCTGGAGCGTAAGGTTTCCCTAGCCCGTGAACGCCTATTGCAGCCGCAGGAGCGAGAAGACGGCACTGTGGATATGCGTAATCTCGGGGCGATGATCATGGTCAAGCCCAACGATCTGCTAATGATTAAGCATCCCGCGACCGAAGGGTCTCCCGGCTACAACATTAAAGGCGAAGTCCTTAAGCAAAAACCGGGGAAAGATCTGGTATTACAACCGGGTACGGGTACCGACTTCCACCCGAAAGATCCCAATAAACTCATCGCCACAGTGGCAGGCCAACCCGTTGAAACCCGTACTGGTATGAATGTCGACGATGTGTTGCAGCTTAAAGATGTAGATATCAGTACCGGCCATATCAACTTTAAAGGCAGTATTTTAATCACAGGCGATGTGCACGAAGGCATGATGGTTAAAAGCTCAGGCGATATTACCGTGATGGGCTTTGTCGATTCGGCAACTCTCGAGGCCGAGGGCGATATTACGGTGAGCAAGGGCGTTATCGGTCGCCAAGTTAGAGTCAATGAGTTCTCCACCAATATCACGGCCCAGGGGCAAATTAGCGCCCAGTTCGTGCAATATTCCCAATTGACTGCCAAGGGTAATATTCTGATCACTAAGCAATTACTGCACAGCAATACCAAAACCGCAGGCACGCTCACCGTCAGCGATCAAAGCGGCCGCCGTGGTGACTTAGTCGGTGGTGTCGCGCATGCCGAAAAGGGCCTCACCGCCGTCGTGATAGGCGCAACTGCGGGCACCAAAACCGAAGTGTATTGCGCCATGGAACAGGGCGAACTCAAACAGAATCTCAAGCAGCTTGAGGAGAGCGTGCATGCAATGGTGGTCGCGACGCTGGATATCGAGGCTCGCCTGAAAAAACTGCCGCCGAAATCCGAATGGCAGAGCGACCCTATCATGATCGAACAGATCAAGATGATGCTCGATGAGAAGAATCGCATCTTAGGCGAACGTTCCCGCGAAGAATTAGAGTTCGATAGCCTCAAGCAAGAAGTCGAAACCTATTACGACAAGTATCGTATCGATGTGATTAAGCACGTATTCCTCAATGCCAAGTTCCATATTGGTCAAGCCAATCACAGAACCACCCGCGAACACGGTACCTGCTCAATCACCAATCTGAATCAAGAGATTAACTTCGATTACAACGCTAAACCTAAGGCGCAAGCGGCAAGCCATTAACAGGGCAATCATCAACACCCGCTAAGGGTTCATTCCATTGAGTGAACTCTTAGCGCGAATGCTTAGCCTGAATGCTTTGCTGCCCGCCATGCTCCCCCATTTAGGCGACTTGCCAGAGAAAATCCCCCAACGCCTTTCATCTTCGCCTAGGTCGGTGGCATACTGACCTCAATACAGCCCTTTAGCACAGACTCTGTCGGCTAAAAGGCTAAGCACATAAAAAGCCTACGGGATTGCGCATGACTCAAGTGAAAATGGCAGACATTGAATGGCCTGCGGTAGTCAAACTCACTCAAAATGACGAACTACTCTACCTCGCCCATCAACGGGATTGGTTAGAACTTGCCTGCCTGTATCAGCATCAATTTGTCGACACGGATCTGTTACTCGACAGTCTCGGTAATCAATATCTGATCCGCGCCACTCCAAGCACCATTCATGAAGATCCCATAGGCGAGCTACCTAAGCTCCTCAAACAAGAGCAAAAATTGCCGCTTACCGACTTTATCAAATGGGTACAAAAGCACGCCAATGCCATAGGCCAGTGCTGCGTTGCTAAGTTAGCCTTCACCACCTTGGCCCAAGGGATGGAAATCGTTCGCAGCTTAGATGACTAACCCAGCTCAAAGAAATCGCGAGCGATCACAATAAAAATTAAGATGATCCTAAAAGCTAATATCCTCAGTCACATTTCACAGGCATAATTTGTCATACACGGCTCAGGCCGTTTTGCCCAAAGCGATTGATATTTATATGCCAAATTATCGCTGGGCATCATTCGGATACACATACAAACGGACCCTAAATTGGAACTACTTAAGATTGACTGCTTAGGCAAATTGCTGCGTTTGGAAGGCTCACTCGCAGGTTGGCAACAACTCTTTTGGGACAATACCTTAGTCTCACAAAAAGCCGCATCGGTCGAAAATGGCGGCCTCAAAGTCCATGAATTTGAACTCACCCAGCACCAGAGCCAATTGGCCAGCGATACCGGCGAAACACAGGTTTTAGAACACAAAATCTTGGTACGTCTCGAGACCGACGTGGTTTGGCAGCCGTTTCGATTCGATTACCGCCTGTTGGTCGATGAGGAAGTGATAGCCCAAGGCACTCGCACCGAGAAAGATATCGAGCGTCAAACCCCTGAAATCCCCGTGACTAATCCACAAAAAATCAGTTTTGTCGGCTTAGCCTCCCTCGGCTTTAAGCTGCTCAAGAGTGCCAAAGTAATTAAAGTGGTGCTCGCAGGCGCGAGTGTGGCGGCCTATTCTTGGCTGTTTTCCTTCCAATTTGCCTTGGCGCTTATCGCCTGTTTGGTATTCCACGAGTACGGCCATATTCGCGCGATGAAGTATTTTGGGATGAAAACCAAAGGAATTTACCTCATCCCCTTTATGGGGGGACTCGCCCTCAGCGATGAAAAAATTAACACCCGCTGGCAGGATGTGGTCATCTCGATTATGGGGCCAACCTTCGGCCTGTTGATGTCGGTAGGCTCGCTTATCGCTTACCACATGACGGACAATATCTTTTTCGCAGGGCTAGCAGCTTTTAACGCGCTACTTAACCTGTTTAATTTATTGCCAATTTTACCCCTCGATGGTGGCCATATTTTAAAAAGCATTAGCTTCTCGATGAACAGCATTATGGGGTTAATTGCCTGCGTCATCGGCGCCGCCTTTGGGGTGTATATCAGCTACACCTTAGGCTTAGCCTTGCTCGGTTTCTTGCTACTTATCGGCAGCTTAGAAATTGTATTTGAATGGCGTACTCGTCATCAAAGCCACCTGTTGCCGCTGGACAGATATGGGCAGATATTCTCAACCATTTGGTACTTAGTAACCGTTGCCGCCCTCGTTGGGATTATCTGGCACTTAGCGGGCACGGGCGATGATATGTTAAGCCTGCCACTGCATATTCTGCGCAGCTAATCTGACTCACATTAAGAGAAAAACGAGATAATAAAAAACCGCGAAAGCCTTAGGCATCGCGGTTTTTATTTATCGATGATTCAATTAGTTATCCGCTAACGGCGGCGCTATATCACTCCCACCTAAGGCTTGATAAAGCGTCGCTTGAGCCGTTAATTGGTTATAGCGATTCTCCAGCAATGCGGCCTCGGCGCTGCGGCGATTCTCCTGCGCATCAATCCAATTTTGAATGCCAATAGCGCCATGGCGATATTGGCTCTCATAAATGGCTTCGGCCTGAGCGGCGGCGCTAAATTGCAGTTCAAGCTTTTCACCTTGGTAGGCGTATTGCTGCTTGGCCGAGATAGCGTTATCCACATCTTCAAAAGCGCTGTAGAGGGTTTTACGGTAATTCACAATCGCCGTTTGGTAGTCGATATCTGCAAGATCATTGTTGATTTGTATTTGATTCCATTGCAAAAAGGGCAGCACTAAACCCGCACCTAAACTCCCCACGGGATTGCGCAACAGCTCTTTTAGCTCAGAGGTCGACTCACCCACGCTGCCAGTCAAACTCAAGCTTGGGAAGTAACTGGCATAGGTCGCATCCTTACTGGCCAGCGCCGAGCGCAATTGATACAAAGCCGCCTTCACATCGGGACGACGGCCGACCAATTCGGCGGGAATGCCGACGCCAACCTCAGGCACCGCACCGTCCGGCAATTGCTTGATCTCAACCGCCACTTGCCCCGGGGCGCGATTGAGTAAGATCGCTAGGGCATTTTCGGCTTCAGCTAACTGTTGCAGCAATTGACTGTGGGAAGCCTCTTGCCCCGCTAAACTGCGTTGGGATTCGAGCACATTCAGCTCAGTCACGGCGCCCGAGGCATATTGGCGCTGGGTTAATGCCAGTGTTTGTCGACTATGTTCAATACTCTTATTGCTTAGTTCAATCCGCTGATGCAGATAGCCAATCTGCCAATAGAGGGATGCCGTCGTCGCGACTAGACTCTGCGCCGTGCTCTCCCTATCTTCGAGACTTGCCAGCGCCGTCCATTGGGCTTGGTCGATATTGGCCGACACTTTACCCCAGAGATCTACCTCATAGCTTACCGACAGGTTAGCCTGAAATGTCTTGCTCGAACTGCCGCCCTCCAGCGGTTTATTCACAGACGCGGTATTATTGGAGCTGAGCTGTGGATACAAATCATCCCGCGCTAACCCCGCCTGTAAACGCGCCTTTTGCAAGGTTAAGGTGGCGAGCGTCAGGTCATTATTGCTGCTAAGCACTTGGCTAATCAGCTGATTTAATTCGGGTTGATTAAACTTCTGCCACCAAGGGTCGAGGCTCACTTGACCATTCACTTGGGTGTGCTGCCACTGCTCTGGCACTTGTAATGCTGGCGGCTCAAAGTCGGAGCGCATCAGCGCGCCACAACCTGAGAGCAGCGCAATGCTGATAGCAATCACGCTGAGCTTGAGCGTTGAACCGACACGGCGGCTTAATTCATTTTGATGCGTTAAAACTCGATTATTCATTCAGTTACTCTCTCGCTAGGGCATCAACAGGATCTAAACGCGCCGCATTGCGAGCGGGGAGGAAGCCAAACAACACCCCGATTAAGGTGGAGCAGGCGAAGGCGGCAACAATAGAAGTCGTCGAATAAATCATCTGGAAACTGCCTCCCGCTTGGGCAAACACCACGCCAATCAAATAGGCCAAGGCCACCCCAAGCGCGCCGCCGCACAGACAAACCAACACGGCCTCAATTAAAAACTGCCGCAGAATATCACTCTGGCGCGCCCCAACCGCCATGCGCACGCCAATCTCGCGGGTGCGCTCGGTCACCGACACTAGCATGATATTCATCACCCCTATGCCGCCCACTACGAGGGAAATCACCGCAATGGCCGAGATTAATAGCGTCATGGTCGCGGTGGTTTTCTCGATATTCTGGCGAATGGTATCCGTGTTAATGGTGAAGAAATCCTGTGTACCGTGGCGCATCTTCAGCAGGCTAATAATCCCCTGCTCCGCCGCATTGCTCGGTACGGATTCATCGAGCCGCACGGTAATCCCATCTAAGTATTTCTTGCCCACCATCCGGCCTGATACCGTGGTGTAAGGCACCCACACATTGAGAGCATCACTATTACCAAAGGCGCTTTCCTTAGGCTGAGTGACACCAATAATCCGCACCGGCAAATCCCCGAGGAAGATGACTTCCCCGATGGCAGAACCCATGACGCCGCTACTATTAGGGAACAGCTGTTTACGGGTGTTCTCGTCGATCACCGCATCCTGCGCTAAGGCATCGACACTGTCATCGTCCCAAAACTGCCCTTGGGCCAGTTCATAGCCTCTAACCCGGAAGAACTCTGGCCCCACGCCATTCACAGTCGCCGTCACCGCCTTATTGCCATAACGCACCGTCGCACTCGAACCAATGCTCGGGGTGACGCTATCGACATAGGGTAAGTTTTTCAGTGCATTAGCATCGCTTGCAGTCAAAGTTCGTACCTTTGCCGAGCGCCTATCGCCAAAGCCTGAGCCGGGGCGAATGTCGATGGTATTGGTGCCCATTGAACTAATGCTCTTTAAGATTTCCCGCTGCGAACCTTCACCCAGCGCCACCACAGACACGACTGAAGCGATACCGATAATAAT
Source organism: Shewanella sp. Sh95 (assembly GCF_001308045.1). Lineage (NCBI taxonomy): Bacteria > Pseudomonadati > Pseudomonadota > Gammaproteobacteria > Alteromonadales > Shewanellaceae > Shewanella > Shewanella sp. Sh95. The sequence goes on along the minus strand of NZ_LGYY01000208.1, from coordinate 31,016 downwards.
GCCGAGCATCGTTAAAAAGGTGCGCAATCTATGGGTCGACATCGCCAGCAGCGCCATTTTCAGGGCTTCGGCATATCTGTCCCATGCCGCCACGCGGGCGCGCACCTTCGTCTTGGCGGGGATCACTTCAGTCTTAGGCGCAGCCGCAACGTTTGAGGCGGGATTAGGCTCATCGCTGATAATCACCCCGTCCTTAATCTCAATAATACGGTCGGCATGCTGCGCCACATGCATATCGTGGGTCACGATGATAATGGTGTGGCCTTCGCGGTGCAGTTCCTGTAATAACCGCATCATTTCTTCGCCGCTGTGACTATCTAGTGCGCCCGTTGGTTCGTCGGCAAGGATCACATCACCGCCATTCATCAGCGCCCGCGCCACACTCACCCTCTGCTGCTGGCCGCCGCTGAGCTGATTCGGCTTATGGTCGAGACGCTCACCTAAACCCAAGCGCGACAATAAGTGCTCAGCGCGCTGTCTACGTTCAAGACGATCTTTACCCGCGTAGACGGCGGGCACTTCGACGTTACCGACGGCATTAAGATCGCCAAGCAAATGATATCGCTGAAAAATAAAGCCAAAATGCTCACGTCTCAGCTTTGCGAGTTCATCCACATCCATCTGCGAGGTATCTTGGCCATCGATAAAGTACGAGCCCTTTGAGGGTTTATCTAAACAGCCCAAGATATTCATAAGTGTCGACTTACCCGAACCCGAGGCACCGACGATCGCCACCATCTCACCACGGGCGATGGAAAGATTAACATCTTTGAGTACAGTCAGTTGTTGCTCACCCGCCTGAAAACTGCGGTAGCAAGCTGACACTTCCAGTAATGGCTTAGTCACGCTTAAAACCTCATTGGTGGGCCACGGAACTTCATGGTCGAGCCGTCGGCGGGCATTCCGAGCACCACTTGGTCGCCTTCGTTCAGGCCAGACAGGATTTCGGCATTGATTTTGTTATTAATACCAACAGTTACATCCACATATTGCACTTGATTATTCACCAATACAGGCACTTGATATTGCGGCCCACGGGACTTGCCTTCCGCTGGCGGAGCCGCTTTATCCCTTGGTTTTACCCTCAGCACTTGCGATGGTATTAACAGCGCATCATCAGACTTGGCAAGCACAATCGAAATCTGCGCCGTCATCCCAATGCGTAGGGTACGGTCGGGGTTTTCGACATCGAACAGGCCATGGTAATAAATGGCGTCTGAATCGCTCGAGCTCATATTGCTATCGTCACCATCCATTGACGTCGGGCCAGGCTCAATCGCCCTTAAAGTGCCGCGATAGGGATGGTTAGGTCTACCAAGAATAGTGAAATACACTGGCTGTCCTGGGCGCACATTGACGATATCGGCTTCGGAGATCTGCGCCTTGACCGTCATGGTATCGAGCTGCGCCATCTCGACTATGGTTGGTGTGGTTTGATTGGCGTTAACGGTTTGACCCACTTCGACCGCAGAGTAAACGACTGTGCCATCCATAGGCGCAGTGATCTTGGTATAACCTAAATCGATTCTGGCACTGTCGACATTAATTTCAGCCTGTTGTTTTTGCGCTTCTAACTGCTCAAGCTCGGCCTGATAAACTGTCAAAGTGGCTTCGGCGGCTTCAAAGTCTGCGCGGGAGCTGGCCTTATCGGCGAGCATTTCCTGCTGACGGGTATATTCGAGTTTTGCCTGACGTATTTGCGCCTGCTTAGCACGATACTGGGCATTGATGTTTTTAAGGGATGCCAGCGCATTTTGCAGGTTGTTTTGCTGGGCAAGACTGTCGATTTGCGCGATAAGATCGCCTTTTTTCACCTCTTGGCCTAGCTCCACAGGCAAACTCAGAATTTGCCCCGAGACTTGCGCGCCCACACTCACCAGCTTGGAGGCCTGCAACATGCCGTTGGCGAGCACCGAGTTTTCAATATCACCGCGTCTAACGGGCTCCGTCACATAGCTTGGGGCCGCCTCGGGTTTATGTAGCAGAAAATAAGCACCGCCCCCAAGGAGGATGAGGCCGCTTAGGATCAATATCAATTTACGCTTTGAGGATTTTTTCATCTGAATCTAGGTGTCCATCAATGCCAATGGGCGCAAGCGTGTATCTTGCGGGAAGAAAAATAGTGCTGTCAGTATATAGAGTTAGCTAAGCGCAGTAGACGAAGGAAGTGTCGATATCAGGTAAAGATTTGCAAATATCTGTGTAGAAGTTTGCGCCCTAGACCTTTAAATATACGGATAACACTTTGAACCATATAAATCCGTGTTACTTGAGATTATCTGCATACCTCAAACTAAAGGGTCATGGCGTGAAACGCTGATTTTTATAAGCAACGGTCTGTATAAACAACCAATAGCAAAACAGGGATACCTTAGGTATCCCTGTTGTTTACGTAAAGCAGTTGTGGCATTTATTGCTCAGATATCACAAGCTCTTAGCCAAGGCGGCGACGCAGTTCGCGGGTTGCATCGACCATGTTTTTCAGCGCGGGTTCTACCTCAGCCCACGTGCGGGTCTTAAGGCCGCAGTCGGGGTTAACCCAGAGTTGGCGCACTGGCACTTTTTGCGCCGCTTTTTCGATAAGGTGTACCATAGCCTCAACACTTGGCGTATTTGGCGAGTGGATATCGTAAACGCCAGGGCCAATTTCATTTGGATATTCAAAATCTTCAAAGGCGTTGAGCAGTTCCATGCGTGAGCGCGAAGTCTCTATGGTGATCACGTCCGCATCCATGGCGGCAATCGCGGCAATCGTATCGTTAAACTCGCTGTAACACATATGGGTATGGATTTGGGTTTCATCAATCACACCCGCCGCACTCAGTTTAAAGGCATTCACCGCCCAATCTAAGTAAGCCTGCCACTGGCTTTGCTTTAATGGCAAACCTTCGCGGAAGGCTGGCTCATCAATTTGAATAATGCCAATACCTGCATTTTGTAAATCCACCACTTCATCACGAATTGCCAGCGCCAATTGGGTGGCAATGGTATCGCGGCTGATATCTTCACGGGCAAACGACCAATGTAGAATCGTCACCGGGCCCGTTAGCATGCCTTTGACCGGTTTGTCCGTCAGGCTTTGGGCAAATTCGGCCCAATCAACCGTCATGGCTTTCGGGCGACTCACATCACCATAAATCAATGGCGGCTTAACGCAGCGAGAACCATAACTCTGTACCCAACCATTTTTGGTAAAGCCCACGCCTTCGAGCTGCTCACCGAAGTATTCCACCATGTCGTTACGCTCGGCCTCACCGTGTACCAGCACATCGATACCGAGTTTAAGCTGGCGGTCGATGGTATCGCGGGTCACTTGCTGCAACTGCTCAGTATATTGGGCATCGCTTAGCTCACCCTTGCGCCAGCGGCTACGTAGTCCGCGGATTGCCGGTGTTTGTGGGAATGAGCCAATCGTAGTCGTTGGCAACAATGGCAAACGATACTTACGCTGCTGCACCACTTGGCGCTCAGTAAATTCACTCACCCGTTCATAGTCGGCTGGGGTCAGCGCAGCGACACGGGCGATCACTTTAGCATCCGCCGCCTGTGCCTTAGCCTCACGGCGAGCCACGCAGGAGTTAACTATCTCTTTGGCCGCGACAGACTCAGGGGCCTGCAACAATTGGCGCACATTTGCCAGTTCCAACAGCTTTTGCTTGGCAAACGCAAGCTGCTGACGCAGCGTCGGCGTGAGCGTTGTCTCTACCTCTAAATCCACAGGGCTGTGCAGCAGTGAACACGAAGTGCCAATCCATAGGCGCGCTCCTAAGTCTCGGGCAACACCGCCGATACGCTCAACAATCAGGTCAACCTCCGCCGCCCACACGTTACGGCCATTAACTACACCCGCCGACAGAATTTGATCTGGTCTTAATGCATTAGCAAACAAGGCCAATTGTTCAGGGGCAGTCACTAAATCTAGGTGCACCCCCGCCACCGGCAGCGCGGAAACCAATGCCTGATGATGGCTAATGCTGCCATAGTAACTGGTGAGTAAAATCTTCACTTGAGCCGTTTTAAGCGCTTGATAAGCTTGGCTAATCGCTGCTTGCCAATCGGCGGCTAATTCGAGTGCCAGAATCGGTTCTTCAAGTTGCACCCAAGTTACGCCCTGCGCAGCAAAACGCGCAAGAATGTCGGCATAAGCCTTTACTAGATTGGGCAATAAACTCAGCTTATCGAAATCCTGACCTACAGTTTTGGCCAGATACAAGTAACTCACAGGGCCTAACAACACAGGCTTGGCTTGATAACCCAGCGCCTGCGCCTCGGCCACTTCATCAAATAACTGCTCATAGGCGATAGAGAACACTTGGTCTTGCTTAAGCTCTGGCACTAAGTAGTGATAGTTAGTGTTGAAATACTTAGTCATTTCCGAGGCTGGCGCATCGGTGCCACTTGGTGCACGACCACGGGCAACGCGGAATAAGGTATCAAGATCGATAGCACCCTCGCCACGGTGGCGATCGGGGATAGCGTTTAAGGTCGCACTCAGGGTTAACACTTGATCGTAAAAGGCAAAATCCCCTACAGGTACTTGCTCTATCCCTGCGGCCACTTGCCATTGCCAATGAGTGCGGCGTAACTCCCTAGCCACCTCATGCAGTTCAGCTTGAGTGCTCTCACCACGCCAGTATTTTTCAAGGGCAAACTTTAATTCACGACGACGCCCGATACGGGGAAAACCAAGACTGTTTAATTGCATACCATATCTTCCTTTATTTGAGATAAGCCATATTCGGCACTTGCACCCAGTAGATGGTGTTTTCTTGGCAACTTTTCGCATTTAAGCCTAGATAAATCACAATGGGCGTCTGGACGTCTAGAAGTTTATTGTGATAGTCTCTATGCCAGCAACCGAATTGATTTCAAGCACAACATGAGCGAAATTCACTTGGAGTGATCATGATCGAACTAAGACATCTGCGAACCTTAATGGCACTGAAGGAAAGTGGCAGCTTGGCGGGCGCAGCCAAAAAACGTTTTGTCACTCAATCGGCTCTCTCCCATCAAATTAAGGAGTTAGAGCAACGAATTAACTCGCCCATTTTTGTGCGTAAAAGCAAACCGCTCTCCTTTACTCAGGAAGGTGCACGCCTGCTGCACCTCGCCGAAGAGATCCTGCCTAAGGTGTTAGAGACGGAAACCGATCTCAAAAATGGGCTGGAAACTGAAACCAATCAGCTCAGAGTTGGCATTGAATGCCACAGCTGTTTTCGCTGGTTAATGCCAGTGATGGAACAATTTAGGCAAGATCATCCCCAAGCCGAGTTAGATCTGTCGAGCCGTCATCTATTCGACTCGCTCAATGCCTTAGAGATGGGCGAACTCGATATAGTGCTGACCTCAGATCCCGTACCGGGACACTCGCTCGCCTATCAGCATTTGTTTGATTTTGAAGTGAAGTTAGTGGTTGCCAAGGATCATCCCCTAGCGAAAGAAGCCTATGTTACGCCCAAGCAATTGTCGCGTTTACCGATAATCAGTTATCCGGTGCCACTGGCGCGTTTAGATATTTACCGTCACTTTTTGGAACCCGCGGGCATAGAAGCCGGCGAGCAAAAAACCTGTGATTTGACCATGATGTTATTGCAGCGCATCGCCTGTAAGGACGGTATCGCCGCCCTGCCCAATTGGTCGATTAATGAAGGGCATGGTTTAAGTCTCGCCACCGTCAAACTGGGGCAAGAAGGCTTAAAACGCCCACTATTTGGTGCCTATCGACGCCACAGTGCGAACTCGGCCTTAGTGCAAAACTGGCTGCAATTGGTGGCAAGCGAAGGCTTAGCCCGCCAGCAAAAATCCAATTAAGCTTTGAAATGTTTAACAAAAAAGCCTGCAATCGCAGGCTTTGTTTTTATGGGCGGTGCTTAGAGCGGGTTAAGCAATAAACCACGCATTGACAATACTCGGCGCAGAATTAACCCGGGGGAATTTTGATTACGGGTCTGGCGCAGATTGTGGGCGATCATAAACTCTTGACGCAGATCTTGGTCAAGATCTAAGGCTTCAAAGGCTTCGATGGTTAAGGTTTGTTGCTGATTATCGATCAAAGACTTAATCACACTTAGCGGGAAAGGTTGCTCAGAGCTGGCATTCAAATAAGCAAATGCGGTTAAGGCAATAATCTGGCCGAACACACTAAACAGCGCCAAGGTTTGCACCTCATCGGGGTCGATATCGACATCCGGCATATCAACTAAGCTGTCAACCGCATCAGTTGCTATATTTTCCGTGAGTTTCCAATAACCTTGAACCAACTTCTTATAGGGTTGAGGCAATTCATCGAGGCGTTCTTTCAAATAAAATGTAAAGGCGTAACGGTAAATATTAACTTGGCCCAAACGAATTAAGGCATCTTTTAAAGAGCGAGACTTAGGGCTAACCACACCAGAAGCTTGCGCCGAATTACTGCGCATCAACATATGGGCCGCTAACGCGGGATCACTCGAAATAATATCGATCACATTACGAATATCGCCTTCGGCAAGAATGGCCTTTTTCAGTGGAATTAAGATCCCACGGCGGCCAATGACTTGCTCTTCATTCGCTATGATGGCTCTCACTTGAGTAAAAACCTGTTGCTCAAGATCTGTCATAGGACACTTTACACCTGTTAATTAGCTATAAGATGATTCGAATACCGCTCACATCATACCCAAACTACAAAGAATTTCAGCACTAAGTCGTAGAATAATTGCGTTAACCCTAAAGATGATGTGCTTTACAGTATAAGCAACGACTTAGCCTATATTACACCCGTAAAAATGATTTTTCTCTGCACCCAACAGCAGAAATAACAAAGCCAGACAACGTCTGGCTTTAAAATGCGCTAAATCACTTAATTATCAGGATTCGGCTTAGAAGCGGTAGCCGACAGTCAAGCGAATATCACGGCCTCGGCCTGAGTAATAGCTATCACCCCAAATGCCACCGTAGTAACCCGAGCTAACATACTCTTTATCAAACAGGTTATCGATACGCAGGCTCGCTAACCAAGCATCACGGGTATAGTTAAGGGCTAGATTACCTAAAACATAGCTAGATAATTTATCGCCTTCGTTGCCGTTATCGCCTTCAATAAAACGATCGCCCGTGTAAATTGCCTCAGCAAATACTTGGAAATGCTCGGCAAAATCCATGCTGACATAACCGCGCCCCGTATGCTCCGCAACCCAAGACAATTGCTTGCCATCATTCACCCCATCGGTAAATTCGGCATCAATATAGTTATATTCCAAGCCTAAGGTGAGGGCTTGAGTGACCTGCCAATCCCAATCGGCACTCGCGCCATAGCGGCGTGAAGCATCGGCATTGACGTTGGCGCCTTGGAAGCTGCCACCAACAGGTTTTTCCGCACTCGGGTCGAAGACAATTTCATCTTCTAAATCGAGGCGATATAGGCTGACGCGTAGGCTTTGGCTAGCCACAGTCCAATCCCAACCCGCCTCATAGGAACGGCCTGTCTGTGGCTTTAAGCCATAGACATCTTTCGGGGTGTAAGCTTGCTCATCGACCTTAGCAAAGCGGAAGTTTTCATCGCCACGTAGATAGAATCTGTGCTCGGCGCTCGGACGGTAATTTAAACCGAACTCGAATGCGGTCGCATCTTCATCTAAATCGATGCCGTTTGGATACACATTGCCATCGACCAGATCGTCGGTCACCCGCGCATAACGGCCGCCCACTACATAGCTTAAGGTGTGGCTTAATGGCACAGTGGCTTGCAGGTAAGCACTTTGCATTTCCTGCACATTGCTGCGCGCCATAGAGTCAAACTCGGCCTTACCGCGGCTGATATCCAAACCTGTCACTAGGTTTAGCTCGCCTTGACGGGTGCTGTAATTGGCGAGCGCCTTAGGGCTAAACATCAGCAGTGAGCGAGTATTTTGGCTACCCGCCCCCCAGTTTAATGAGGTCACTAAGGTATCGCTGTAATCTAGATCCGCCGCTAATGCCCAGTTTTGGTTAAGCTGATGCTGATAGCCCGTACGCGCCGCAGTGGTCATCTCATGGACATATTCGCTTTTATTGGAAGACTGGCGTGGGTCTTCTTTGAACTGATTTACGGTCAACGAGCCCGGATTTTCGCGGTCATCATCGTAATAGCTGGTTTCGACAAAGAACGAATCAGTCGCCGTTTTATATTGAATGCGGCCAAGGATAGAACCCGTTTCATTGGCGTTATGCTGACGATAGTTGTCACCTTGGTTGTAGCTTCCGGTCAAGAAATAGCGCCAATCCTTGTTGATCGCGCCAGACACATCGCCGCGACCTTCATAGGTATTAAAGCTACCGCCGGATAATTGCACGCTGCCGCCGGTATTCTCAGGCGATTTAGTCACAATATTGATCACGCCACCCACGGCTTGATCGCCATAGAGCACGCCCGCACTGCCGGATAAAATCTCGATGCGTTCAACCTGATTTAAGGGAATTGCATTCAGGCTAGGCGCAGCAATATCGATGTTATTTAGGCGGCGACCATCGAGCAAAATCAAGGTGTTGTTTACCGCAGCGCTGGCGCTAAAACCGCGCATCGCAAAGCTAGTACCAATATTGTTATCCGAAATTTGAATACCGCTCTGACCACGTAAGACGTCAGTCAAATTAGTCGCGCCACTCATTTCAATCGCCGCAGCATCAATCACATTCACATTAGCGGCAATATTTAACGGGGTCTTATCAGCACGGCCAATCACCACGATATGCTCATCGACGTTGGCGGCATGAGTTTCATCGGCAGCCACAGCGGGCGCGATCATTGATACACTGCAAAGGCTGCCAATCAGCAGCGCAATTTTGGTTGGATGTGTTCCCATTTTACCTTTAACTCCTACAAGGAAAACGGGGCATTAGCGCCACGATACCGTTGATTCAGTAGAAAACACTGATAGTCACTATCGCATTTTGAGATCTGCCCACCGAAATCTCAAAAACACCTTTAGGGCCGGTCTCCGGACTTAGGCTATATCCATCTCAACTTGAGATGAACGCGAAACTGACCTTTACACACTCGATTACAGGGCTCATCGTGAACGCCTGTCAAATGCGGTCGTCTCTCACCTTTTACCGTTGCGGGGGCAGTGCCAGAATTTCACTGGCTTCCCGATTATCTCGCGACTTCATCATCGCAAGCACCACAGAAGGTTGACTCAAAATTAGGTTCAAAGGGCGTCAAACCTGTTAACGCCCAACAAGGCTCAGAATATTAAAGACCTAAGCGCGCGCATTATAGACGTCTATACGGATGAAAGTCCATTAATCTCAGATTGGCGAGAAAGCTCAGATGAGTTAGAAAACGCCATCCCAGTTTTTTGCCGCAGGTTGGGGTCTGTCTTTACTTAAAATCGCCTGACGCTGCTCAGGGGTTTCGCATTGGGCAACCGGGCTTAAATCCAGCGGCTTAATCACTAACGAGTCAGCAGGTTGCACAGGCGACTTGTCGAACATGGGCAAATTCATCGACCAAGAGACCAGCTCCCCCTTTTCGCTAATGCCAACATAACCGTCATTTGCGCCATCTAACCACGTGAGACGCGGAATACGTGCCATTAACTTTTCCACATTATCACGGTTGGCTCGATATCCAACGGGCACCACTTTGCCATCGGGACGCGTAAACACAAAGGAGGATGGTCCTTGCGTAATAACACTGCCTTCCTGCCAATATTTATCAAGAATCTCTTGGGCATAGTGAAACCCAAACATATACGCGTAGTCAGTGTCGTCGGCCATAATTTGCGGCACCGCCTTATCCCGCAGTAATAAAAAGCCTGAGCCGATACTGATAATCTCCTTCACGCCTGTAATGTCGGTTTTTTTAATCCAATCGACGCCACAGTTAATCCCATCGCCCCAAAAATGCGCATCCCCCGTAGGACTTAACACCGCAAATGCGCAATTGTTTGCCGTCATACTCGCCACGTCTTTTAAGGCACTGCGGATAGGATAAGTATCACTGCGCCAGCCCCAACTCACTACTGAGCCGTCCTTTTTCAAGGCGGCATAGGTGTGTTGAAAATATTCGATCTTCGCCACATCCGTAAGCTGAGGGAGCAACTTTTTCATATTGGTCGACTCTTCAATCTGGCCCCAAATCACTGCACTGCCCTGTTTTTTGAGGGCGACAAAACTGCGTCCCTTAGCAAAGATATCAATGACATCAACTAATTGATCCTGCACATGCAAGCTATTGCCACCGTAAGGGCCATAACCCCAAGTGTGTACCTTGCCTGTGGCATCTAGCGCGGCAATGGCCTCTTGGTTGGCGAATAATTTAGTAATATTAGTCATGCGGTTTTGTAGGGCTTTGTCGAGGCGATATTTACCCACATTGCCCCAGAACACCACAGTGCCATCTTGACGTAACGCGGCAAACCCATCTTTAATCGAGACGATTTGCTTAACTTGCTTAAGCTGCTCAGTCACCTCGCGGCTATCGCCACCAGCATAGCTATCACCCCAAGTGATCACCTCACCGGATTGTGTTAACGCCGCAAAGGCCGAACTATTGGTGACCACAGTCTCGACAGCGGGTAAATCACAGGGAATATGGCGGTACTGTGGACTCGGATTTTCCTTAAATTGGAGCAGTTTGCCGTTATCAAACTGCAATAAGGCTTCCTTATCATTTTCGAATACGGTTACGGGTTTCGGCTGACTACAAGCCGTTAATTGTAGGGCGATTAAGGCTGCTACCAATGCCAAAGGGCGAGGAATTGAATAAGACTGCATAACTTATTTCCTTGTCGTTGCTGAAAACGTGAGTTGTTGAATATGTTGCGCTACGTTATCCGATAATGACTCGATTATCGGCCTCAATGCGCACTGAAAACCATGACTCGTATCTAACCGAGATAATAATACTTGTGTATTTTTATCAATCACCTGCGCGCTATCGAGGCTGAGTGTTTGCAGCGCCATTGTCTGGCCAAACGCCGCCAAGATCCGCGCTTGCACGGGGCTAACCATTTGCTCCGGCGCACCATGCGTATTATCGAGTACCCATCTAACTAACCAAAGTAAATATTCGATGCGGGCAGCAACGTCGACACAGCATTGTTTTTCATCCTCCAAACCAAAACTGAGCTCTTTGGCATAACAAAGTGCCTCCAATGCCTTGAGCTTTTCTGCCGATAATGTCAGTGCCAAAGGGAGCTGATAAGTGCGAGTTATCAGTACAAAGGTTGCCAAGGTTCTTGCCGACAAAGCTTGATTGCTACGGGCTAACATAGCTAGCGCCAAGTCGTGAAACCCTAAGGAACTCAAGCGATAAAAGCTAATCATCACAATGGATTCATCTATCGGTTCTAACTGTTTTTTGCTTGGCACAGATTGCATTTGGGCAAATAAGGCAACAAAACGCGGGTATAACTCACTGCAATGGCCGATATGATCGGCTGCTTCCCATACCAGAATATTCGCGGCGGGGTGGCACCTGTAGGTTTCAAGCAGATTGATAATCCCAGCGTAATCCTGCTGCTGTCCTAAACGCTTGAGCATTGGCACATAACGACACTCGGCCCAACGAGTTCTGAATAAGTTCAAACAGAAATAACCGACAAACAAGCCAAATAATAAGCCTGCGACACCAAAGCCAACGTCCAGTTTGGCGCGATCGCGGGTTAATTCAAGATTGGCGCTCGCCCGTGTTGGTGCATCAGGCAAGTAGCTCACAGCACTTTGCGCATAGTTGGGCACGAATGCCCCCAGCGTATCATCCTGCGGCGAGACTAATTGATAAGTTGCACGGCAATCCACACCATCGAGATCCCACTGACGAATTTCCTCGCCCTCGGCGGTGTGATACTCCACCAAACACACCAATCTTTGGCGAGAGATGCCGTTCGAACCTCGTTCACTCCGATACTCAGTGTCAATCACTCGGCCAATGGCGACAGCACCACGTTCTACAAGTTGATTGGCCAACGACCACTTTTGCACGCCTTCCCACAGAAATAAGGCGGCAAAACTAAAAAGCAGCAGAGGGATACAGATTAAGAGTATTTCTAACCACCCCAAAAAACGAGTGGAGGTACTCGAGGTTAATTGACTAGGATTCACCAACACGCCAGAACGTCCTTATCATTCCATGATATTTAAGGCATTGAATATCTATCTTTATTGTGCCTAAAGCGGGCGCTATTGTAGCAGCTTATGAAGAGAAATCAGAAAATGCTCACAGTTTATTGTAAAGACACAATGAGACTCACTGTCTTCAAGTTTTAGCGTGCTATTCTAAGCCTCCATTGCGCTGTTTAAAGGAGTAACAGTATGACTCGTCCTATTATTCTGGATTGCGATCCTGGCCATGATGACGCCATTGCGCTCATTTTAGCCCTCGCCCATCCAGAGCTCGTTCCACTCGCCGTCACCACCAGCGCGGGTAACCAAACCCCCGATAAAACACTTAATAACGCCCTGCGGATCTTAACCTTATTAAATCGCAGTGATATTCCGGTCGCGGGCGGTGCGGTTAAACCCTTAAGCCGTGAGTTAATCATTGCCGATAATGTCCACGGCGAAACCGGACTCGACGGCCCAGTATTACCAGAACCCAGCTTTACGCCACAAAGCATCAATGCCGTTGAGTTGATGGCGCAGCAGCTGCGTCAAAGTGATAAGCCCGTGACACTGGTTCCCACAGGGCCACTTACCAATATCGCGCTATTACTTGCAAGCCACGCCGAATTACACGCCAAGATCGAACGCATTGTATTGATGGGCGGTGCAGCGGGTGTCGGCAATTGGACGCCTGCCGCCGAGTTTAATATTTTTGTCGACCCAGAAGCCGCCGATATCGTGTTTAAATCCGGTATCCCTATTACCATGTGCGGCCTCGATGTAACACATCAGGCACAGATCATGGATGAAGATATCGAACGTATTCGTGCTATTCCCAACCCTGTGGCTAAATGTGTCGCCGAGTTACTCGATTTCTTTATGATTTATCATAGGGATCCCAAATGGGGATTTGTGGGTGCGCCGCTGCACGATCCCTGCACTATTGCTTGGCTACTCAAACCTGAATTGTTTGATGCCCAAGACTGTCGAGTAGAGATTGAAACCCAGAGCGAATTAACGCTGGGGATGACGGTAGTCGACCGCTATCAGCTTACGGCTAAACCTGCGAATGCCACTGTACTGTTTGGACTCGACAGACAAGGCTTTGTTGACTTGTTAGTTGACAGCTTAGCGGCCTACACTCCAACGTATCTCAACCGCAGATGACACTAAGGTGAACCTTCCATGAGCCATATTCTTGTTATCGGCAGTGCCAACGCCGATCATGTCATGAATTTTGAGTATTTGCCCGCTCCCGGACAAACCCTAAAAAGCCGAAGTTATCGGCTAGAACATGGTGGCAAGGGCGCAAATCAGGCCGTCGCTTGCGCTCGCCTGTGTCTGCCCGATTCTCGCGTGGATTTTATTTGCCATGTAGGCCAAGACGGTATCGGTAATGAAATGCGCAATAGTTGGCTCAAGGACGGTATACAAGCTGATGGCATCACTCAAGTTGCCAATATGAGTACAGGTACAGCGATGATTTTTATCGCTGAAAATGGCGAAAACACGATTGGGATTGCCGCTGGGGCTAATGCCCACCTCAGCCCTGCCGAGTTAGAAAAACATTACGCCCTGTTTGCCAATGCACAATACCTACTGATCCAACTCGAAACACCCACTGAGACGGTGAGTAATGCACTGCAAATGGCCAAACGTCTTGGTATCACCACAGTGCTTAATCCTGCGCCAGCGGCCACTCAGGAGCTGGACTACCTCAAATGGGTCGACATTATTACTCCCAATGAAACCGAGGCCGAAGCCTTAACGGGTATAGAGGTCAAGCATGAGGAAGATGCCAAACTCGCCGCCCAATGGCTACATCAACAGGGGATTGCGACGGTAGTGATCACCTTAGGCAGCAAAGGTGCATTTATCAGTAGCGCAGGCTTTACCGGGCTAATTCCGGCACTTGAAGTACAAGCCATAGATACAGTCGCCGCTGGTGATACCTTCAACGGTGCACTGGTTGTCGGCTTAAGTGAAGGTATGTCGATTGCCGCCGCCGTCGGCTTTGCCAATGCGGCATCGGCGATTACGGTTACCCGTGAAGGCGCACAACGCGCCATTCCCTACCGCAACGAAGTGCCGCGTTAATGCCTGATGAGTGCGGCAAATTGTCGCACTCAATCTCTTTCAACCAAAAGTTGTATATACATAATTTACATACCGAATTCATTCCCATTTAATGAATTCAACCTATGCTGAGCAGCGCATACTCGAGTCAAACGGCTCGATCCACCTTGTTCAGAATAAGGAAGTACCAGATGAAAGCGAAAAGCACCACTTTCCGTAACATGACTAGCGCAAGCCTACTCGGTCTAGGATTATTCGTCGCCAGCCAAGCGAGTGCTAACGAATGTGAACTAAAGATTGCTGCGACTGACGCAATGCAATTTGACACTAAAGAGCTATCTGTTCCTGCTACCTGTAAAGAAGTCACACTGACCCTAACGCACACTGGTACCCTGCCCAAAGCCGCTATGGGCCACAACTGGGTATTAACTAAAGCCGCAGATATGTCTGCCGTTGCGACCGATGGAATGAGTGCTGGTGCCGATGCAGCTTATGTTAAAGCCGGTGATACCCGTGTTATTGCTCACACTGCGTTAGTGGGTGGCGGTGAATCTACTTCGATAAAATTTAGTACTGCGGGTATGAGCCCAACTGAAGCTTACCAATTCTTCTGCAGCTTCCCAGGTCACTGGGCGATTATGCAAGGTAGCTTTAAAATTCAAGGCTAATCCCATTGCCTAACAGCTACTTAGGGGAATACCTTAAGATGGCATAACAAAAAGCGGACCTTGGGTCCGCTTTTTGTTGAATGCAGATTGGCTCATAAGCCAGCTTGCCTTCGAGACTTTTGTTCCGAGATTTCTTCTGCGATTTATTCTTCGCCGAACTCGTCTTCATCATCAAAATCATCGGCGTCAGTTGCCGCTTCCGCTGCTAATGCAGCCGCTAATTTAGCCTTAGCTTGTTTCTCTGAGCGACGCTTATTACGCTCAACCAGTGTGCCTAAAAACACTTGCAGCTCGGCTTGACCCCAAGCTTGTGCCTCGGCCTCAGTCGCAAAACCATCATGGCTTTTCGACACAACCGTCTTAGTCGACGTCATACGACGGGTGATTTCCGTCTTCCAACCATTTTCAGCTTGAGTGACGCGAAAATCGTATTTTTTACCCTTGCTCATTCTGCTCTATTTCCTAAATGATGCTTGCCACGTTTGTCTTATCAAGCGATACAAACGCCATCATAAAACAAAAGGAGCGCAGTTTACTTGATTTCGGCACAGAAAGATCGCTTGCGAGAAAATTTTCATGCTTAGCACTTTCAAATAGCCGTAATAATCCCAAAAGTAACGCGACATGCTAGATGATTTTTCGCCCTAATCTTAGTCCTAAGCTCAATATCAAGCTAGCGTAAAAGCGGCGGGCAAACGGTAACTTTTCTTGTTTTGATCATAAAACTGAATATTTAGTCATCTAGCCATTTTAGAGTTTGAGGTGAATCCATTCACAAAAACTCAATCTAGGAAAGATGATGAAAACCTCTCCAATAACACGCTACATGCTATTTGCCACAACAGCTCTGCTTGCTGGCTGCAACAGTGATACTAAAGATAACGAGACCACAGCACCCACCACTCAAATGGTTGCAGCCCAAGTGGGTGAGCGGCCGCTGTTTCTGGTGCGCCAGATGCAAGACAGCACACTTAAAACCCGCTTAGAACAATGCACCACTGATCATTTTTATCGCAGTGAGTTTTCCATCGGTCATCGCGGCGCGGCGATGCAGTTTCCTGAACACACCAAAGAATCCTACCAAGCGGCTATTGATTCCGGCGCGGGTATCGTCGAGTGTGATGTGACCTTTACCGCCGATAAAGCCTTAGTCTGCCGCCACTCTCAGTGCGATCTCGCCAGCACGACCAATATTTTGGCCATTCCCGAACTAGCCAATAAATGCTCTGTGCCTTTTACGCCCGCCGATCCGGCCAATGGCATTGCCGCCACAGCAACCTGCTGTACCAGTGATATCACCCTTGCCGAGTTTAAAACCTTAAAGGGTAAGATGGAGGGCGAGAATCCCAAGGCCACCACTGTCGAGGAGTTTATGAATGGTACGCCTAAGTGGCGCACGGATTTATATGCTGGCAATGGCACCCTAATGACCCACGCCGAAAGCATTGAGATGTTTAAAAAGGCCGGTGTAAAAATGACACCCGAGCTAAAAGCCGCGAGCGTAGCTATGCCCTTCGATGGTTTTACTCAGCAGCAGTACGCCCAGAAGATGCTCGATGAATATACCGCAGCAGGCGTCGATGCCTCACAGGTCTTTCCTCAATCCTTTATTTTGGATGACATTAAATATTGGGTCGCCAACGCGCCTGAATTTGCTAAACAGGCAGTATTTCTCGATGACAGGTACGATTATAACAACGCCTTCGATCCGCAAAATTCAGCGACTTGGTCACCCTCAATGGCGGATTTAAAGACCCAAGGCGTCGAAATTATCGCGCCACCACTCTGGGTTTTAGTCGCTTTAGATGCGGATAAAAAAATCATTCCATCGGAATACGCTAAGGCTGCTAAAGCCTCGGGACTTAAGATCATCACATGGTCGCTGGAACGTTCTGGTTTATTAAAAAATGGTGGCGGCTTTTATTATCAAAGTATTACCGATGCCATTGATAATGAGGGCGATACCTACGAACTACTCGATGTATTAGCTAAAGATGTGGGCGTGATTGGCGTGTTTTCGGACTGGCCAGCGACTGTGACTTACTATGCCAACTGCATGGATTTATAGACCCAATAAATAGGCGCTATTTCAAAACCGAGAAGCAAAAAAGCGTTAGCAAAAACTGCTAACGCTTTTTATTAACAGATTCTTTTTATTTAAAAAGATGCTGAATATTTTTTAAATCGCCCTTACCTTCGGCAATTTCTTCCGGCGTTAAACCCGTCACTTCATGTGGGAACACTAACCAGTCTTCAGAGGCATGAATATAGTAATCTGGCTTTAAAGGCACAGCGGTATTCTTTGGCTTGTAATAAGGGCAAGCGATACGAATATCCTGCGGCATATTTAAGCGCATCAGTTGGCTTAACTTTTCCTTCAGCGCGTGGATGCTACGGCCAGAGTCAAACACATCGTCCACAATCAGTAAGCTATCGCTAGCATTGGCATTTTCAACAATGTAATGCAGACCATGTACTTTGATTTCTTTGCTTTGCTTGTCGGTACCAATACCGTAGTAAGACGAGGTACGCACAGCGATATGGTCGGTTTCAACCTTCTTAAAGTCGAAAAACTCTTGTACCGCGATCCCGATTGGAGCACCACCACGCCAAATACCCACGATAAACTGCGGACGGAATCCACTCTCATAAACCTGTGAAGCTAACAGAAATGAATCTTCGAGCAGTTGCTGTGCGGTAACGAAATATTTTTCTGACATGACACCGATCCCCATCTTAATTATTGATTTTAGGCGGCAAAGCGTAGCTTTTTACCTAGTAAGGTCTGTTCGGCGTCCAAAACACGAGAACAGCATTCTCTTTATAAGAGTCCTAGCAAGTGTAGGCAGCCGCCGAATTTTGGGAGCGAATTTTATACCAAAAAAAACCACCGTGCTGCAGTAATAGTAATAAGTTGTAGATTAACTGCGGTTTATTTTGCATTTTTAGGACAGAACTAACAAAAACGCGCAAAAAAAGGCCACCCAAAGGTGGCCAACAAGGAACGAGTACAAGCTCAACGCAAAGGATGGAGCTTAAGTTAGCTCACTGGGTTGATAATATGTTCACCGACCTTAGTCATGGCGCTGTAGCTACGGCTGGTCGACTCTTCAAACTCCTTCGCCAGAATCGTGCTGACATAATGCCAGTCGCTACGCACCGCTTCCTTAGTGAAGGTTAAGGTCATAAAACCGCGATCTTTGAGGTTGGTGTATTTCAGATCCGGCACCAACTCGACAATTGCCGCCTCGGTTGCGGGGATCTGCTCCACAGGCAGATTTAAATAGTATTCCAATCCAGGGGATGATACTGAGCTTGTGGCAAACTCCACCCCAACACTATTACCGTTGACGTCTTTAAGCTCATTCGCCCAGGCGTTATGGGTGTCACCCGCGATCACCACTAGGTTGTGATTTTTCGATTTAGCCGTGCCTAAAATCACTTCTCTTTCATAGGCATAACCGTCCCATGCATCCAAATTATAAGGAATAGATGGCAGTTGCAGCAGGGCAATCACCTCTGGCGTTAACAGGGCTTGATTGGCCTGTAAGTACTGTAATTCGGCCGCCGTTAAGGTTGGATCATTTGCCGCTGCGCGGGCCGCTAACTTCGCCAGCGCACCAAGCATGGCGTATTGTGGAATGCTCATTTGCTGGGTGGCAATCGCGGCAGGTAGAGACATTTTGCCCATGAGGATCTGCTGACCCAACACCTGCCAAGTACCCGTGGCTTGCAATAAGGTGCCCTGTAACCAGAGCAACTGGGTTAAACCCAACATAGTGCGCGAGGTCGAAGTTACATCAGCGCGGAAACGCTCGCCATCGAAGGTACCCGTGCTGGCATCCATATAGTCGGCATAGTCGAGCTGCTTATCACGGGCTAACACACGCGTATCGAGCATATGCAAATCAACCAGATTGCCGTAACTAAAGCTACGGTAAATCTCCTCATGGTTGCCCTCGCGCCATGGACGAATCGGCAGCCACTCGAAGTAAGCTTGCAACGCCGCTTCTTTGCGTGCCGCAAAAGTCCCTTCACCTTCGTTATGATTCTCAGCGCCATCACGCCAAGTATCGTTTGCTACTTCGTGGTCGTCCCATACCGTAATAAAAGGCACTTTAGCATGCAGTTTTTGCAGGCTGGCATCGGTATGGTATTGGGCGTAACGGGTACGATAATCGCTAAGTGTTAGTAGCTCATTGGCGGGTAACACTTCTCGGCCAAGCTCTGCCGCATGTTCGCTGGCATAACCACCACGGGCATATTCGTAAATATAATCCCCAAGATGCACCACGGCATCGAGATCATCCTGTGCCGCTGCCAATTCATACACGTTAAAATAACCCGCAGGAAAGTTAGCGCAGGACATCACGGCTAACTTGACTGAACTCACCTCTCCCTCGGGTAAAGTGCGGGTTTTGCCCACGACAGAGGTTTTATCAGCCGTCATAAAGCGGTAGAAATAGGTTTGTCCCGCACGTAAACCACGGGCATCAACTTTAACGGTGTAATCACGATTAGCATTAGTGACCATCTCCCCTGTGGTCACTAATTGAGAGAATGCTGCATCACTGGCGACTTGCCAGCTGACTTTTACATCCCCAGCAGAATCCGGCGTCACGCGGGTCCAAAGGATCACCGCATCCTGCGCTGGGTCACCACTGGCAACCCCATGTAAAAACTGTGCGGGCACAGAGTTATCATCATTACTGTCACTACACCCCATTAGGCCGTAGGAAATCACTGCGGCACCAATACCTTTGGCTGACATGGCTAAAAAATCACGACGAGTCACGGTTCGCTTCATTATTATTATTCCTTTGTTAGGTGTTCACTGGTATGAGGTCTAATAAGGCCCCGATTGTGAGACATCACTGTTACACATTTGTGACATCTTTGTCAGCCTTTTATGATTTCTTTTAATTCATAAGCTTATACTGGATGACGTACTTTATTTGTACAGCACTGGCACAAGCTATGATTAAGCTGCTAACATCGGATCAGTGGCAAATCGCTCAGCGTTTGGCCTAATCAGGACCAAATTCAGGGCATTGTTAAAAAAGGAATTTAGGATGAAAGTCAGCGATATTATGAGCACTGAGGTCATCTGCATCAGCGATGGTGCAAGCCTTAAAGATGCTCACCATTTAATGCAAACCCGTGGCGTACGCCATTTGCCAGTGATTTCTGAAACCGACGGGACATTAGTCGGTATTCTTACCCACAAAAAGATGATCGCCAGCGTATTGTCTATGTTGAATAAATACGGCCAAGGCGCGCTCGATCGCAAAGAACGCTATACCCCCATAGCGACTGTGATGGACAAAGACTGCCAGCAGTTAACTGCGGATGAACCCTTAACCGTGGTGGTAGAATACTTTATCGATAATAAACTCGGTTGCTTACCCGTAGTCGATAACGATAAGAAAGTATTGGGGATTGTGACTTCTTCTGACTTTATCAAGCTGTGCCGTACCCTGCTGCAACAGCAAGCTTAACGCCTAAGACTCTCCAATTCCTCGCCAGCTCTCGCAGAGCTGGCGAGTGTGCTTATTTCAACACTCCCAAGGACGCCTGTGGCCAAGTTATTAACCCAAGAACAATTTATTCGCGCCTATGAATGCGCCGAATTAGGTTGTATTGCCAATCAACAACGACTCGCCCAATTGCTCGCCGATCCCGATTATGACGCTTTACATGAATACAGCGTCTACTTTGGTAAAGTGGCGACACAAATCATCTGTATCAGTGACTTACAAAGTATGGAGGAATTGCATTTTGTCGCGGGCAACCTGAATTGGGATGACCATGATCCCGATATGGTGAGGGCAATTATCGAACATCCACTCTGTGATGCGGGTACCGCCTTATTGCTCTACTGGTACGGACAAGGCTTTTATTACTCCACGCCGGAGACACTCGATACCCCATTTGGACAGCTATTCAAAAACATAACCGATAGATTTATTAAGCGCGGCTATGCCAGTTATAAAATCCATTTTGACCCGATTAAAGAATGTTTTATGCCCTCATTAGAGGATGTGTTGGCGCAAGGATACCAAATTCCCGGTGCGCTTTTTGCCCCCTACAGCACCATGGAAATCGAAACCGATGCAGGGCACCCAAGGTATCTACAATTTAAAAATGAACTGCTGAAATCGGGTAAATGGGGCAACCAATAAGGGTTGACCTTTTATTATCAGAACGATTTAAGCTGAGGTTGCTGGCGGAATACGCGTAAAACGCTGCCAGCGACCCGAGCGCCAACGGTGTACCATAATCAAGCCTCGCACCCACTCGTCGGCCGCAACGGCAAGCCAAGCGGCAAGTACGCCATAACCTAAATGCAGCCCAAAGAACCAAGCTAACAGTACGCCAATGCCCCACATGCTAAACAGGCCCACGCGCACAGGAAACGCCACATCCCCCGCGCCTTTTAATGCCGAAATAATCACCAGATTAAAGACTCGGCCGGTTTCCAGCGCGATAGAGCCCAATAGCAGAAGTGCAGTAAGTTCAATCACTTCAGGATTTTCACTCAACCAACCCACAATGGTAAAACGCTGCCAATAAAAGGTTAACACTATGGCAAGGGAGACGATAAAGCCTACTAAGCAATACTTTTGCACCCGCACAGTGATCTCATCAAACCATTGTTTACCGACGTAGTAACCGGTTTGAATTTGCGCCGCCTGCCCTAGCGCCACCGCAAAACAGTAAATAAAACGGCTGATATTCAAGCCATAGGTATAAGCCGTCAGCGAGAGCGTGCCCATCTGGCTAATAAAATAGATGATGGTCATCTGCGCCACATTGTAGGACAGCATTTCGCCTGCATTAAGCAAACCTATGCGCATCACGCTCCAATAGGTACTGCGCGGCAATAACTTAAGTCGTTGCATTGGCAACGGAATATGCTTACTGCGGATCACTGCCAGCATAATCAAGGCTCCAATCATCTGGCTGGTCACTGTTGAAATCGCCACCCCAGTTACCCCATAAACCGGCAAACCAAAGGGAGAATAGAGGGCAATATAGTTACCGAGCACATTCATCAATCCCGTACTCAATGTGACCAACATAGCCGAGCGGGTAAAACCGTAACTACGTAAGATGGCGGCAAAGGCAATGTTCATCACCAGCCCGATACTCAAACTGCCGCAGATCAGCAGATAATCGTAACCATAGCCCGCAACCTTAGGCTCTAGCGCAAATAAACCGATAATGCCGTGGGCACCGAAAAACATCGATGCGCCCATCACCACTGCTAAACCTAAACTTAAGGCCACGCTGGCGACACCAATATCAGTCGCCTGTTGGGTTCGCCCCGCACCATTATTTTGACTGATCAGAATGCTGGCACCCGTGCTGACCATCATCGACATCACCATCATAAAAAACATCAATTGAGTGGTGAGTCCCACCGCGGCGACGGCATTGTCGGAATACTGGCTCAGCATAAAAATATCGCTGATCCCGAGTAAGGATTGCAGCAAGGTTTCGATAAAAATCGGCCAAGTGAGGGCGACAATGCCCATGCGTTGTTGCAGGGTTTTAGCTGATGTGGCCACGTCCGATCCTTACCGCTGGAAGACAAGTGAAATAGCAATAACACGCCAAGGCTGGCGAGCGGTAATTTTCTTACATTTTTAGATTGTGCTCAATCCTTCATCAAACCTAAAACCTGCCCCTGCAACCGTATTCATCGGGCGAAGCTCAATACATAGGAGTCGCAATACATCAGCAATGACAAATCAATAAGCGTTAATCAATAACTGCTAATCAACTGAAATAGATGGCGTTAATTGCAAATCCCCCATGACACACTACCCTTTTCTAGATTGAGTCGATACACTTTGCCGACCACAATGGGCGATAAACGCTCGCCGAATATATTCAGGGAAACTGCACATGAGCCAACGCTATTTAGAAGACGGAATTAAACAATTGGTGAGCGAGTTTATCGCCGCAGGTTGCCCTTCGGTGCGCGAGCAAAGCCTTGAGGAACGTCGCCAAGGTTATATTGCCAGCACGGTATTGGCTGGCGAGCCGGAGGCTGTGTTTGAGGTCAAAACCTTATCCCTTGAGGGTATAGAATTAACCCTGTTTAAGCCCTCGGCGGATAACAATTTACCCGTGGTTATTTACTATCACGGTGGTTGTTTTGTTAGTGGCGGCATCGCTACTCATAATCAGCAACTGCGTAAAATTGCCAATGATTCCGGCGCATTAGTGGTGGCGGTTAGCTATCGTCTCGCCCCTGAGCATGTGTACCCAGCAGCCCATGACGATGCCTTCAATGCGGCCAATCTCGTGCAGCAACATTGCCAGCAATGGGGCGGTGACAACACTAATATCACCTTGATGGGCGACAGTGCCGGCGGCCATTTAGCCTTAGTCACTTGCCTGCGGTTAAAGGCAAAGGGGGAATGGTTACCTAAAAAACAAGTGCTTATCTATCCGATGTTGGATGCGACCGCCAAGAGCCAGAGTTATATCGACAATGGCGACAAGTACATTATCACCCGCGACACGCTGCTCACGGGCTTTGATATGTACCTCGACTGGCATCCCAGAACCGATGTTGAAGCCAGCCCACTGCGTAGCCAGGATTTAGCAGGTTTACCCGAAACTCACATTATTACCGCCGAGTTCGATCCACTGTTAGATGAGGGCGAGCAGCTATTCCGTAACCTATTAGATGCAGGCGTCGATGCCCATTGCCGCCGCTATTTAGGGGTGATCCACGGCTTCTTCCAACTCGCTGGCGTCAGCCAATCGGCACGTGATGCCATGGTGCAGATAACCCACATTATTCGCACTTAACCTCAGTAAGCCGCATGTCGAGATAAAAGCCATGCGGCGATCGAATCCAGTCAACGAATAACCTATTGCATGATAACGCAATGATCTAACGGCGCTATTTCGCCTCTGGTCGACTCAGCTTGTAGATCACTTCTTTATGCTGCGGATACATCGCCAGCAAAGCTTCTTGGTTAAACAACTCAAAGTCATCAAAGGTAAAACCGGGTGATACCATACAGCCCACCAGCGAGAATCCATCTTGATTCATCGCCGAGCCAAAAATGCAGCCCTTAGGCACTAAAAACTGTGGTCTTTCGCCCGCAGCTAAATCAAGCCCTAACTGCGCCGTGGTCAGCTCGCCTTCGGGGGAAATCATATAAATCGTCAATGATTGCCCCGCATGGAAATACCACATCTCATCGGCCGTAAGTCGATGAAAATGCGACACTTCACCCGTTCGCAGTAAGAAATAAATACTGCTCCACAGCTGACGACTCGGATCGAAGGCCGAATCGGAGCGATAAGACGAACGGTAATATCCGCCTTCTACATGCTGCTCAAGCGCTAAATACTGAATAAAATCATCTGCCGTGTGCATGGCATTTCCTCGTTTTAAATGTTAATGCGCCAAAGTTTACACTCTCACCTAAATGGGATTAACCCTAATTGTTTGCAGATCGAGGATTTGACCACAAAAACCACCTAAACTGATAAAGCTAGTCGACTATTCATCATATTGTTAACAATGCTGAACCCAAGTTTAAGGTTTGAATATCCACAAAAAAAAGCTAAATTCAAAACCAAATGACTGCCAATAATGACATTTGCAGTAGCAAGGATAATGAACACATAAAATGTGTCAGGGAGTAGATTTGATGATCAATGTTGAGCAAATCGCTTTAGTGCTGGACGCCCTACCCGATCCAGCGTTTATCCTTTCCCAAAGTGGTCGTTATATTGCGGTGTTTGGCGGTAAAGATGATCGTTATTACCATGATGGTAGTGGATTAGTCGGCCTATATATCAGTGACGTATTAAACGAAGAAAAAGCCAATTATTACCTCAGCATTATTGAACAAGCATTAATCAGCCGTAAATTGCAGATTGAAGAATATGAGCTCAGTAATAAGGATGTCAAAGGCTTATCCGATCAAGGTCCATCAGAACCCATCTGGTTTGAGGGACGCGTTCAAGCGCTGGATTTTCTTGTTGATAACGAGCCTGTCGTCCTTTGGGTTGCAAGTAATATGTCCAAACGCCATCAGCTTGAAGTCCAGCTACGGCAATTAAGCGATACAGACCAACTCACAGGACTATTTAACCGTCGCCGATTAGAGCGTGACTTAAACCTCCTATTCGATACCTATAGTCGCTACCATGTGCCTGCCTCCATCTTAATGCTGGATCTCGATCATCTAAAACAGATCAATGATCAGCTTGGCCACCATGCGGGGGACAATGTCATTGTGACCGTCGCCGATACCTGCAAGCAGCAATTCCGCAAAACCGACAGTGCCTACCGTTTTGGTGGGGATGAGTTTGTCATCGCCCTACCCGGCGTTGAATACGATCAAGCCATAGTGTTTGCAGAATTTCTCTGCGATTGCTGCTTCAAAGCACTACAAAAACACGCCGTAAATGGACTCTTTGCCACCGTCAGCATAGGCGTCGCCACCATAGAGGCAGACGATAAATCCTATGAAGATACCCTGAAACGCGCCGATGCCGCGCTCTATCAAGCCAAGCGGGATGGCAAAAATCGCGTTATCGCCAATAGTGCTTAAGGCTGTATATCCATGGCAAACGGCCATTAAAAAAGCGAACCTAGGTTCGCTTTTTCTACACATCAACTTCTTAGCTATAGCTATTAGTTCGCCGCTTTGGCCTTGCGGGCGGCGTGCAGTTTTTTATAGCTTTCGATTAAGCGTAAATGCGGCTCAATCCCTTCGAGTTGCATGCTGGTCTTAGTTAAACCGCTAAAGCGGATTTTACCTGTGACGCTACCAACCACTTGTTCCATGACTTCCGCGCCAAACATGCGGGTAAAGTTATGGCTAAAGTCTTCGAGTTCAAGGTCTTCATCCAGCGTCACTTCCAGTACCGCGCTCATTGCTTGGTAAAACAGATTGCGCTTCACGGTGTTGTCGTTAAATTGCAAAAACTCACCGACTAATTCCAGCGCCTCTTCATGCGCGCCGAGTGCGAGATAAATCAGGATCTTAAGCTCGATAATCGTCAACTTACCCCAGACGGTATTTTCATCGAAGACGATACCAATCAGGGTACGAATATCGGTGTAGTTATCGAGCTGACTTTCTTCTAAGCGATTGACTAGGTTAACCAATTGCTTAGTGCTTAGAGAATGCAGATTCAGAATATCTTCACGGTAATCCAGCGCCTTGTTGGTGTTATCCCAAATCAGGTCTTCTACTGGATAAACCTCAGAGTAATCAGGCACTAAAATACGGCAAGCCGATGCACCTAATTCGGTAAATTCGGCAACATACACCTCTTTACCGAGGTCTTCTAAAATGCCGAATAAGCGGTCCGCTTCCTCTTCATTGGTGCCGGAGAAATCCCATTCGCAAAACTCATAGTCATGCTTACTGCTAAAGAAGCGCCATGAGATAACCCCTGTTGAGTCGATAAAGTGCTCAACAAAGTTTTCAGGCTCGCTCACCGCCATGCTATTAAAGGTCGGTTTTGGCACATCGTTTAGGCCTTCAAAACTGCGACCTTGGAGTAATTCGGTCAGGCTGCGCTCCAATGCCACTTCAAAGCTTGGATGGGCGCCGAAGGAGGCGAATACCCCGCCGGTTTTCGGGTTCATCAGCGTCACGCACATGACTGGGAATTGGCCGCCTAATGAGGCGTCTTTCACCACCACAGGGAAGCCTTGTTCTTCTAAGCCCTTAATGCCCGCAAGAATGCTTGGGTATTTTTCTAACACCGACATTGGCACATCTGGCAGAACGATTTCTTGCTCGATAATTTGGCGTTTCACCGCGCGCTCGAAGATTTCAGAGAGACACTGGACTTCGGCTTCTTTGATGTTGTTACCCGCGCTCATGCCATTACTTAAGAACAGGTTTTCAATCAGGTTTGATGGGAAGTACACAGTCTCGCCATCGGATTTACGGGTATAAGGAATCGCACAAATACCGCGCTCACGATTGCCCGAGTTAGTGTCGATAAGATGCGAGCCACACAGCTCCTCGTCGGGATTGTAAATCTCGAGGCAGTAGTCATCTAACAGGCCTGCTGGCAGCGAATCGTCCTCTTCTAAAGCAAACCATTTTTCATTCGGGTAATGCACAAACTCGCTATTGGCGATCTCAACCCCAAAGAATTGATCGTTATAGAAGAAGTTATTGTTTAACCGCTCAATAAACTCGCCGAGGGCCGAGCACAGTGCGCTCTCTTTGGTTGCGCCTTTACCATTGGTAAAACACATGGGCGATGCGGCATCGCGGATATGCAGCGACCACACATTGGGCACAATGTTGCGCCATGAGGAGATCTCAATCTTCATCCCCAAATCGGCGAGCATCGCCGTCATATTGGCAATGGTCTGCTCCAGCGGTAAATCTTTGCCCAAAATATAGGTGCTGCTCTCTCCCGCGGGATGACCCATCAACATGGCATTGGCATCGGCATCGAGGTTTTCAACGGTTTCGATTCTAAATTCTGGGCCAGTCTGCACTACTTTTTTCACTGTGCAGCGGTCGATAGAGCGCAGAATACCTTCGCGGTCTTTATCCGAAATATCATCGGGCAATTCGACATTGATCTGGAAAATCTGGTTATAGCGATCTTCTGGGTCGACAATATTGTTTTGCGACAGGCGGATATTGTCCGTCGGAATATCGCGGGATTTACAATATACCTTCACAAAGTAGGCCGCACACAGCGCCGAAGAAGCTAAGAAGTAGTCGAAGGGACTCGGCGCCGAGCCGTCGCCCTTATAACGAATGGGCTGATCGGCCGTTACCGTAAAATCGTCGAACTTGGCTTCGAGTCTCAGGTTGTCGAGAAAATTAACTTTGATTTCCATTAGAATTTTTCCACTCAATATGCTCAAACGCGGTAATCGCATCCGTTACCGCACAGCATTGCCCTTGGGCGCTATCATCTGGGGGGAATTATCGGTGTTTTTCGACCATTAGTCTTGGGTTAATTATGTTAAAAAAACACCAGCGGGAGTTTTATGCAGTGAGCAGCAAGTAGAACAGTGGGATTTATTGCGGCATTGACTGTGGTTTGGCTAAGGGTTAATGCTCAGCGTCGCCTTGCTTATCCGCCTCGCGCTTAACCAGTAAAAAGGTGAGATACATCTTGGTCGGCAGGGATAACGCCATGCCAACGGCAACGCATACGGCGCTGATAATAATGCCTTTTATGCCCATGGCTTCAACGGTCACATTAAAGTTATGCAGATAAATCCCAAGCGCAATCAGGCATAGCCCTATGCTAATACAGATTTTTAAGAGGGTGATCAGCCTAGCATCCGTCATGGTTTACGCCGCCATTCATAAAATTTGGCTAATATAGTGACCGCTTTAACAGGCGCCTGTGTTGATGCAAATCAAAGGCGGCTCACTCCCACAAGCAAAGCGCTAGAGTTCGGCATCGAAGCGGGCAAGGCGCGCCTCGCTGATGCTGCATTGGGTTTGCTGCATCAGTTCGCCCAAGGTGATGGCGGGGTTTTGGTTGATCAGGCGAACCAATTTTGCGCTGAGTGGTTCAAGCTTATCGGCGTGTTGTAATAAAGCGGTATCGATCTTTTTGATCAGAAAGGCAAATTCGGCAGCATCACTCTGGGCAGTTAACTCGGCGCAGTAGCTTTGAATGGCGATAGCTTGCCCCGTGATACTCCAATTACGGGAGCGGCGCACCCGCTTAAGCTCGCAGCCGTGCTTTAGCGCCATTGCCTGCGCCCGCTTTGCCGCCTCGCGGCCGATACGATGGATAAGTGATGGCAAGGGAATACTGATATCTTCATGCATGGCAAGTTAACTATTGTGCCTTGGGTCTAATATGGGTGAATAACGGGTCGAACTAAGTCGTAAACGTTAAGCGCGAAGCCTTATGCGCGATGCCTTAAGCCAACGCCGCCAGAGTTTACCCCGCGCCGCGTGCGAACAAAAGACGATACAGGCTTATGCAACCACACACACTAAGTGCCGCTCGCCCAAGATAGCGGCTTAGGCGTCACAGACTGACAACAACAGTCCTTGAGCAAGGCGGCGGGATTGCCTACAATAACGCACTTTTTGTTCACTACAGATAACGACCATGACTGACACAACTTCACAACCCGCATTACCGGATCGTCTTTCGGTTAACCCGCGCAGCCGCCACCATGTGGCTGAAGTCTTCCAATACGATGTGGGTATCCGCGTGAACGGTAAAGAACGTTTCGATGTTGAAGAATACTGCATCAGCGAAGGCTGGGTTAAAGTACCAAGCAAATCTTTAGACCGTCGCGGTCAACCTCTGCTGTTAACCATCAAAGGCACAGTAGAAGCATTTTACCGTTAAGCAGCCACTGCTAACGGAAAATAACAACGGCCAATTCAATTGGCCGTTTTTATTTACCCTGCATAACCCCAAAACTCCCCCCAATTCATCACCCCAAATATTCACAAGTTGTTATTTAAAATAAGTATTTGTGATAAAACGCATTGATTACACCACATAACGCAGGTTAAAGTGTGACCACTAAGGGAAATGCAGAGCCACACTCGAACACCCATATCGAGCACGCTATTTAGGGATGAAGCAGCCAATCAATTATCTGACTCCCCTCTTAACAGCCACCTCTGTCACCAAGGTATAAAGCACATTCGTTATATGTGCGTTATGGAATAAAAAACCTTTTTACTTCAAGGATGTAAATGGCAGATTTCGGCAGCAACCTATTATCCGTTGTAATTATTCTATCCAGCCTGTTTGTCGGTGCAGGAGTGTTGCATGTATTTCTTCGCTACCGCGATGCAACGCTAACCCTACCCGTTGATCGTGAGCAGCTAACCCGCATTCCTGCCTACGGCTTACAAAAGCAAATCCAAGATCTGCAATTAGATTTAATGGGTTACATGATGATGGGAGCCATGATCTTTTGCTTCCCCTTTGCACTTAACAGCATTCAAGCACATATTGCAGCAGGTAAATTCCCTTGGATGTTAAGTATTTCAGCGTTAATGGGCTTAAGCTATTGCAGCTTTAAAACGTGGAAAAACTTTTCCAAACTTACCAAATTACGCCTAGGGCATACGGCAGAAATCGCTACCGCCAATGAACTAATCGGCCTACAAGCCTTGGGTTATCAAGTATTTCACGATGTGCAAGCCGACGGCTTTAATATCGACCACCTTGTGATCGGCAAAAATGGCGTATTCGCGATTGAAACCAAAGGCCGCCATAAGCGCAATAAAGACCTACGCCAAACCAATGGCAATGGCAATGGCAAAAAAGGCTATGAAGTATTTTACAAAGACGGGCGCTTAAACTTCCCCTCGTGGACAGAAACCAAACCAATCGAACAAGCGCAGCGCCAAGCCCAATGGGTAAGCCAATGGTTAACCAAAGCCACAGGCTCCCCCGTCGCTGCCACCCCAGCCCTAGTATTCCCCGGCTGGTATGTCACAAGTCAATCGAAACCACCGTTCCCAATCCTTAACCACAAACAATTAGTCGGAACGATCCCGAAACTGAAAACCCAAGATCTTACCCAGCAACAAGTCGACTCCATCATCTACCAAGTCGCCCAAAGATGCCTAAGTAAAAGCGAGGTTGGAGTATGAAAAGAGCTAAAACTTCTAATAAAACTCTCATTATTTTGATGTCACCATAAAAACATTATTAAATACTATTTATAAAATTAATTAAAAAATACCAACCAACAGATTAGAGTAGAATTGAAATGAATTATTTAAATACGAGTTGTTATCACATCTTTATTGACCAAGGTATCTATAAAAAGTTCGAAGGTGACGAAGGTTCCATAGCAAACTTTCAAGATTTTGCTAAGTTAGCAGTAAGTCACACACACACAAATGAAAACACTCAAGAATATCTTTTTAACGAAAATTCCATCATAAAAAATGAGTTCATAAAGTATAAAAATTCACCTAAACACTGGGAGGAATTATGTGAAAAATTTTCATATACCTTACTTAATGCTCAGCACTGAAGAATCCCCTGATGATTTACAAATAAATCATCAAATTAGGGTGGAAGCGCATCTTGTTGCATGATCAAATGGTTTCGCCAAAAACTACACTTGGACAACAAGATGCGCGAAGCCAATATCCTACAACATTCTTTACACCAATACTGCCCAGAACTTCACCTAAAACGATTAAACAGCTTGATGCTGGCCTCTAAGGCACTGATTGA